>DASZZG010000222.1:0-5485 GCA_035543355.1 Solirubrobacteraceae bacterium
GACAGCCAGGCGACCCCGACGGCTAGCAGGGAGATCGGTGCGGCGCGGGCGGCGATCAGGACACCGCGGCGTGCGGCGAAGTGGCGCAGGAGCTCGAGACGGGGGAGTTCGCGGTACCGGGCTAGAGCGTCTCTCGGCGCTCTTGGTCAACCCGGCCGTAGATCGCCCGCCGCCAGATCCCGATCAGTCCGGCCAGGAACGCCTCGTCCCGCGGGTCGCCTCCGCCGACGAGGTGTTGGTAGCAGCTCCGCTCGGTCATCCAGCAGAGGCTGAACGCCGTCTCGGCCGCGGGGATCTCGGGCGCGACGGTGGCGAGTTCCTGCTCCTTCTCGATCCGGCTGCGGGTCGCCTCCGCGAAGCGCCCGGCCAGCTCCCGCCAGAACTGCGCCACCTGTGCGTCATACGCCGACGCTTCGACGACGGCGCGGAGCAGCGATCCGTGGTCGGCGTAGAGCGACACCACGCTGCGCAGCGCATGCTCGAGCTCGGCCACGCTGTCGCCGTCTCCGGCCCACCAGCCCTCGGCCTCCTTGTAGAGGAGGTCCGCAAGCTCGTCGGTGAGCCGCAGCAGCAGCTCACGTTTGTCGCGGAAGTAGAAGTAGAACGCGGTGCGCGAGATGCCGGCGCGCGTGGCGATCTGCTCGATTCGCAGATCGGAGTAGGGGATGCCCTCTTGGAGCAGCGCCTCGCACGCGGCGAAGATCGCGGCCTCGTGCTGCGAGCGTTTCGTGCGCTGGTCGTCCGTGCGGTGCTCGAGCGCCGGCATGCCACTATCTTAGCGAACTTGACACCGTGTCAAACATAGTGTTCAATGCGCCCTGCCCCGCGAAACACCACTCTTAGGAGACCCGATGACGACCCTTCTCGACCTGACCAGCCAAGGCGATGTCGGCACGATCAGCGACGACTCGAAGCTCTCGACGATCACGTTGATGACGCCGCAGCAGCTCTACGAGCTGTGGGAGCGCCAGCACTGGCAGGCCCACGCGATCGACCTGAGCGCCGATCGTCAGGACTGGGAGGCGCTGACGGTGGAGCAGCGCGAGCACATGGCCTGGAATCTGTCCTCCTTCTTTCTCGGCGAAGAGCGCGTCACGACGCAGTTCTCCGGCCTCGTGATGGCCTACGAGGACCAGAGCGAGGAGGCCTTCCTGACGACGCAGCAGGTCGACGAGGCTCGCCACGCGCAGCATTTCAACCGCTTCTACGAGCAGGTGGTCGGCTACGACGGCACCTTCGACGAGCGCCTGGACCGCGCCCGCGCCGAGCTCACCGACGCCTACTTCTCGCTGTTCGACGGATACCTCGTCGACGCCAACAAGGCGCTTGTCGCCAACCCCTCGGACATCGAGGCGAAGATCGACTTCGTCACGACCTACCACATGGTGATCGAGGGGACGCTGGCGCTCACGGGCCAGAACTTCATCACCGAGTACCTCGAAGAGCAGGGCATTCTGCGCGGTTTCGTCGAGGGTTTCCGCAAGATCGCCCAGGACGAGCATCGCCACGTCGCCTATGGCACCTGGTTCCTGCAACAGAAGTGCAAGGACCCGAGCCACGCGCGACGGGTCCAGGACAAGCTCGTCGAGCTGCTGCCCGTCGCGGCCGGCGTTCTGGTGCCGCCCGGTGCCGACCCGTTCGGCGAGTGGGAGATCCTCGGCTATCACTCAGACGTCATCAACGAGTTCGCCTTCAAGGCGCTCGCGCGGCGCCTGAAGGTGATCGGCGTCGGCCTGCCGGCGGTGGCAGCATGAGCGCGACCCTCGTCGGAACCGAGCGCTGGATCTGCGAGGCCTGCGGGATGATCTACGACCCGACCGAGGGCGACCCCGACGGAGGGGTCGCGCCTCACACGCCGTTCGGCGACATCCCCGATGACTGGTTCTGTCCCGTCTGCGGGGCGCGTAAGCGCGATTTCATCCTGCTCGAGGATTGACGCGCGGCGGCTGCTCGCGCGGGGCGGCGGCGTCTCTTTCGCACACCGAGAAGCAAAAGGGAGTCCAGGCTAGCGGCCCGCGCCCGGCCACGGCGCGAGCATCAGCAGCAGCCGCGCGTCGCTGGTCGCCCGGACCTCGCGGCGCTCCTGCGGGTCGAAGACCGCCAGGAAGCCCGCGGTCCCGCTGAGCGTGTCCTGGCCGGTCTCGAGCTCGATCTCGCCATCGATCACCAGCAGCCACGCGCGCTCGTGGACCTGGTGCTCCTGCAGGCTCTCGCCGGCGGGCAGCGCGATCACGATCGCCCGGCCCTCCTCGCTCGATTGGAGCACCTCGGGCCGGTGAGGCTCGACGGTCATCGAACTGAGATCCCAGTGCTGCATTCGCGCCTCCTCCGTTTCCCCGGGTGGTCGTCGCGTGGAGCGTAACGGTGCGGCTTGCCATCCGTAGGACGCCGCTATTATCTGGCGATGCTCAACCTCGCCGCGGGCTCATCGCTGCTCACAGCGCTCTCCGTTGGGGCGCTCGTCGCCGGCTACTTCGCGGTCTTCGCGCTCTGGTACGTCATCGTCAAGCGGCCCAGTCGCCAAGAGCGCGAGCGCCGGCGGTCACCGACCGACTGAGGCATATACCCCACGCAATCGGCGGGGGGTGTCCAGGCCGGTTGCAGCTCGCTCAACGCCGTCCGATCATCGTTTGACGGCCGAACGATCTTTGGTAGACTCGCTTACGAACCGTAAGCTGATATGGAGTTACTACCGTGACATCACTGCGATTTATCCCGCTCGAAGACACCGTCGTCTTCCCGAACATGGGTATCACCCTGACCGCCGACGTCGGCGACGACGACCGCGTCGTGCTGGTCCCCCGCCACGACAACGAGTTCCTCGAGATCGGGGTGATCGCCGAGATCTCCGAGCAGGTGCGCCTGCCCGGCGGCGGCCGGGCGGTCGCCCTGTCGGGAGAGCATCGCGCGCTGATCGGCGCCGCCAGCACGGGGCCCGACGGTGTTCTTCGCGTGGACGTCGTCGCACGCCCCGACGCGGTGCCCGTCGACGGCCGCACGCGCAATGCCGAGCGTGAGTACCGCGCCGTGGTCGAGGAGATCCTCGAGCTGCGCGGCGACGACGGTCGCATCGCGTCCTTTTTGCGCGCGATCGTCGAGCCCGGCCCGCTCGCCGACTCTGCCGGCTACTCGCCCGACCTCAGCTACGAGGACAGGGTCGAGTTGCTGCGCACGCTCGACGTCACCGATCGCCTCGAGCTGGCGGTTCGTCTGCAGCGCGAGCGCTTGGCCGAGCTGCAGGTGCGCAAGCGCATCCGCGAGGACGTCCAGGAGGGCGCCGACCAGCAGCAGCGGGAGTACTTCCTGCGCAAGCAGATGGAGTCGATCCGCAAGGAGTTGGGCGAGGACGATGCATCGATAGTCGACGAGTACCGCGCCAAGATCGACGCCGCCGAGATGCCCGAGGAGGCGCACGAGCAGGCGGTCAAGGAGCTTGGCCGGCTCGAGCGGATGGGCGAGCAGTCGGGCGAGGCGAGCATGATCCGCACCTACCTCGACTGGCTGATCGCCGTGCCGTGGAGCAAGCGTTCCGATGAGCGCCTCGACCCGGTCGGCGCACGCGAAGTGCTCGACGCCGACCACTCCGGCCTCGAGGACGTAAAGGATCGCATCACCGAGTACCTGGCCGTGCGCAAGCTGCGCCAAGACCGCGGCATCGAGGTCGACCCGAAGTCGGGCGCGATCCTCACGCTGGTCGGGCCGCCGGGGACAGGCAAGACGTCGATCGGCGAGTCGATCGCGCGCGCCACGGGCCGCGAGTTCGTGCGCATGTCGCTGGGCGGAGTGCGCGACGAGGCGGAGATTCGTGGCCACCGCCGGACCTACATCGGGGCGCTGCCGGGACGGCTCGTGCGCGCACTGCGCGACGCCGGAACGATCAACCCCGTGATCCTGCTCGACGAGGTCGACAAGGTCGGCGCCGACTGGCGTGGAGACCCCTCGTCGGCGCTGCTCGAGGTGCTCGATCCGGCGCAGAATCACAGCTTCCGCGATCACTACCTCGACGTCGAGCTCGACCTCAGCCAGGTGCTCTTCCTGGCGACCGCCAACCGGACCGACACGATTCCCGGGCCGCTGCTCGACCGCATGGAGGTCATCCACTTCGACGGCTACACCAACGAGGAGAAGCTCGCGATCGCCAGGGGCTATCTGTGGCCACGCCAGCGCGACCGCAACGGTTTGCGCGAGGACGAGGTCGAGATCTCCGACGACGTGCTGCGCACGATCATTCGCGAGTACACCCGCGAGGCGGGCGTACGCAACCTCGAGCGAGAGCTCGGAACCGTGCTGCGCAAGACAGCCACCCGCGTCGCCTCGCAGGACGTCGAGACTCCGCTCGCGATCGAGCTCGCCAACGTGCGTGACGCGCTCGGGCGGCAGAAGTTCTTCCAGGAGTCGGCCGTCCGCACCGCGATCCCGGGCGTCGCGACCGGTCTCGCCGTCACGGGCACCGGTGGCGACGTGCTGTTCGTCGAGGCCACCAGGATGAGCGGCAAAGGCGGGCTCGTGCTCACCGGCCAGCTCGGCGACGTGATGAAGGAGTCGGCGCGAATCGCGCTCTCATACGTGCGCGGCCACGCCCACGACCTCGCGATCAACGAGGACGCGTTCGACGAGCAGGAATTTCATGTCCACGTCCCGGCGGGCGCGATCCCCAAGGACGGCCCGAGCGCCGGAGTGACGATGGTCACCTCGCTGGCGTCGCTGCTCAGCGGGCGCCCGGTCAAGCACACGGTCGGCATGACCGGCGAGGTCACGCTTCAGGGCCGCGTGCTGCCGATCGGCGGCTTCAAGCAGAAGGCGCTGGCCGCCCACGCGGCCGGGCTGACCGACGTCATCCTGCCCGAGCGCAACCGCGGCGATCTTGACGAGATCCCGGACGAGGTGCGCGAGCAGATGACGTTTCACCCGGTGATGACGGTCGACGAGGTGCTCGAGCTCGCGTTGGAGCCGGCGAGAGATGTCGCGCTGTCGTAAGTGCACGCCGGTGCCCGAGGAGGTCCGCAAGGCGGCGGACCTGCTCGAGCGACGCTGGCTGCTGTCGATCCTTTTCGCCGCGCTCAGCGGCGCGCTGCGCTTCAACGAGTTCGTGGCCGCGGTCGGAGGCATCTCGCCGCGCATGCTGGCCGAGCGCTTGCGCGATCTCGAGCAGGCCGGGATGATCGAGCGCAGCGTTATCGCGTCGACTCCGCCGAGCGTCGAGTATCGCCTGACGGCGCGCGGGCGCCGGCTCGCGCCGATGCTCGAAGCGCTGCGCAACTACGCGCTCGCCCCCAGCGGAGGCCGTTAGCGATGGCCGAGCTGCGCCAGAGCGCCGAGCCGGCGGCGCAGGCGGCGCCGATCCACCCCGACAGCGCACTTGGCGCGGTCACGCTGACGGTGGCCGACCTCGAGCGCGTCCGCGCCTTCTACGAGCAGGTGATCGGGCTGCGCACGCTCGATCGCTCGCGCGACCGCGCGCGCCTCGGAACGGCGACAACGCTGG
>DASZZG010000223.1:0-14552 GCA_035543355.1 Solirubrobacteraceae bacterium
GATCGCTCGCGCGCTCGCCGACAAGGCGCGCACGATCCGCATTCCCGTGCACGTGGTCGAGAATCTGAACAAGATCGGCCGAGCCGAGCGCAAGTTGGTCACCGAGCTGGGTCGCGAGCCGACGCCCGACGAGATCGCCGAGGTCACCGGCATCGACCCCGAAGAGGTGGACTCGATCAAGCGCTCGGCCCAGGCTCCGGTTTCGCTGGAGAAGCCCGTCGGCGACGAGGAGGAGTCCGAGTTCGGTCAGTTCATCGCCGACGAGCGGGCCGAGTCGCCTTACGAGCGTGCGGCCGAGATCCTCACCAAGGAGGCGCTGCGAGAGGCGCTCGAGAACCTCTCCTACCGCGAGCGCCGCGTGCTCGAGCTGCGCTACGGCCTTGGCGGCGAGCACCCGCGCACGCTCGACGAGGTCGGGCGTACGTTCAACGTCACGCGCGAGCGCATCCGCCAGATCGAGAACCAGTCGCTGAAGAAGCTGCAGAGCCTGGCCGAGGCGCAGAAGCTCCGCGACGTCGCCTAGATTAGAGCGTCTCTCAAAATGAGTCGCGGCCTGGATACGGCCGATGACTCTTCGCGGATACGGCACCGTCGCCGCGCGGCGGCTCAAGGCGTGCCGCGTG
Source organism: Solirubrobacteraceae bacterium (assembly GCA_035543355.1). Classification (GTDB taxonomy): domain Bacteria; phylum Actinomycetota; class Thermoleophilia; order Solirubrobacterales; family Solirubrobacteraceae; genus DASZZG01. Next base: position 624 of record DASZZG010000223.1, read on the forward strand.
CCCGCCGATGTAAAGACCAATGTTCGACTTGGACGCAGCGCTCGCACGCGTGGTCGAGCTGGAGGGGTCCGACCTGCATCTGAAGTCGGGCGGTCCGCCGTTCGCGCGCGTGCAGGGTCGCCTCGCGCCGCTCGACGGCACGACCGACGTGCTGGCGGCGACCGACACCGAGCACGTGCTCGACGACATCCTCCGCGACGACAAGCGCCGCGAGGAGTTCCGCAGCGACGGGGAGGTCGACTTCTCCTACGAGATCGGGCACCTGGCCCGCTTCCGCGTCAACGCCTTCCGCCAGCGGGGCGCGATCTCGATCGCCCTGCGCGTGATCCCCTTCGCCGTGCGCACGATCGACGAGCTCCAGCTGCCGCCGGTCATCCGCGCGCTGGCCGACGAGCAGCGCGGTGTGATCCTGTTGACAGGGACGACCGGCTCGGGCAAGTCGACGACGCTCGCGGCGATGATCGACCACATCAACGAGACGCGCGCGAAGCACATAGTCACGATCGAGGACCCGATCGAGTACCTGCACCGCGACAAGCGCTCGGTGATCAACCAGCGCGAGGTGGGCCTCGACACGATCTCCTTCAAGCGGGCCCTGCGACGGGTGCTGCGCCAGGACCCCGACGTGATCCTGATCGGCGAGATGCGCGACGAGGAGACCGTGCAGACGGCGCTCTCGGCCGCCGAGACCGGCCACCTGGTGCTGTCCACCATCCACACCGTGGACGCCGCCGAGTCGGTCAACCGCATCATCGACTTCTTCCCGCCGCACATGAACCATCAGGTACGGGCGATGATCGCCGGGACGCTCCAGGGCGTCGTCTCCCAGCGTCTCGTGCCGGGGGCCATCGGCGACGGGCGCGTGGCGGTCTGCGAGGTGCTGCGGATGACGGGCCGCGCGCACGACATGATCATGGACCCGACCCAGACGGGCCGCCTGCGCGACGTCATCGCGGAGGGCGAGTACTATGGCATGCAGACCTTCGACCAGGCGCTGCTCAAGCACGTCCAGGCCGGACGGGTGTCGATGGAGCAGGCGCTGCTCGCTGCCAGCCTGCCGCACGATTTCAAGCTGCTGGTCGGCGCCGAGGGCCGCACCTCGACGTCGATGGAGGACCTCGCCGACGCGCACCGCCCCGCCGAGCCGACGGCCGCAGTTCCCTAGCCGGAGCGCATACTTCATTTCCTGAAGTCTTGTGCGCTACCATGCGTATTGCGATGGCCGATACTTACAGCTGTCCGGTCTGCGCGACGGCCGACATCGTCTGCGGGAAGTGGACCCTGCTGGTCATTCGCGACCTTGCCGAGGGGCGCACGCGCTTTTGCGAGCTCGAGCGTTCGCTCGAGGGGATAAGCCCGAGAACTCTCTCGCTGCGCCTGCGGGCGCTCGAAGAGGAGGGCGTGGTCGAGCGCCGCACCTACCCCGAGGTTCCGCCGCGGGTCGAGTACTCGCTGACGGCTAAAGGCCTCGCGCTGCTCCCGATCATCGAGGACATGCGCACGTACGGCCGACGGTGGCTGGGCGATCGCTGCAGCGAGGCGCTCACCGCCGAGCCCAAGCCGGCTGAGCAGCCCGCGGCTACCGCGGCAGCCGCGGCTGCCGCGTAGACGCTTGCAACGCTGACGCCGCCGCGCAGGACTCCGGCCGGCCCCGGCGAATCGCGCCGGCATGGGTAATCGCGTCCTGCACGCCGCGCTGAGGGACTTCGCCGAGCAATCGGCCGACCAGCTCGCCGCCGATGCCGCCGAAGGTCTCGAGGTGCCGTTTGAGCTGGTGGAGTCGCGCCGCGGCCGTCGCTCGCTCTACAGCTACCGGCCGCTGACCGACGACTTCATCCGCGGTCGTCTCGGCGTGCTCGGGCGACTGCCGGCGCACGCGCCGGCGATGCAGGCGCTCGAGGGCCTCGGTGGGCTCGAGCGCTACCTGTCCGACCGCGGTGAGCGCCGCATTCCCGACAACCTGCACGAGCGCGCCGAGGCGGTGCTGCGCTCGTTCCTACAGGACGTGTTCGATGGCGCCAGCGAGTTCATGTTCTCCGCCGAGCGCTTCGCGCGCGCCTACGCAGTGCTCGAGAACGCGGTCTTCGAGGGTCGTGCGGTTGTGACGCTGATCGCGCCGGTGCTCGGACTCGTGCTGCAGTCGCCCGAGGTACCGTTGGCCGAGGGGCTCTCGCTGGTGCGCGGGGACGTGATGGACGACGCGCCAGACGACGCCCGCTGGCAGCCCGGCTCCAACCTGCCGAGCCTGCTCGCCGTAGTCACGCTCGATTCCGCGAGCGGCGACGGCGCCCCGCTGACGGCGGCGCGCGATCGCCTCGCACGGCTGCAGACCGCCCTGCGGCTCTACGACGACGGCAACTGTGGTCTCGCCCCGGTCGCCTGGGCGCGCAAGGCGGCCGCCCCGTGGCGCGTCGTCCCGATCGGAGGACGGGGGCGCCCGTCGGCGACGATCGTCGTCGAGCAGGCGCAGGAGGACGAGCTGCGCGGGTTCTGCAACCTGGTCGCCCGCCGAGCGCCGAGCCAATCCGACTCGAGTGGGTCCGCCGGCGAGCTGCGGTGGGCGCTTGCGCGCTTCGAGATGGGCTGCGAGCGCGAAGACCCGCTGGATGCCCTGACCGATCACCTGCTGGCGCTGCGGGCGCTGCTCGAGCCCGAGGGCCCGGGATCGGGGCGTCTCGCAGGGCGGCTCGCGGCGATCTGTGCGCTCCCCGAGGATCGCTCCACGCTCGCCGAGCGCGTGGCGCACGCGATCTCGCTCGAACGCGCGATAGTTGCCGGCGTCGCGCCCGTGGAGTCGGCCGCGGCGGGGCTCGTCGACGAGCTGTCGCGACACCTGCGAGCGCTGCTGCGCGACGTGATCTGCGGCCATCTGCACGCCGACGTCCTGAGCGTCGCCGAAGAGCTGCTCTACCCGCCGGCCGCGGAGCAGCCCGCAGTTGTCGCGGTGCCGGCCGCGGGGCCTTCGGTCGTCAGCGCCTGACGCCGCCCCCTGTAGGTCCAAAGCCTCAGGCGACGACGTCGTCGAGCATCCGCCGGCGCTCGTCGCCGCTGGCAAACAGGAAGCCGTGCATCCGCCGCAGCCCGGCGAGGTCGTGCACGTCCTCGTCGAATTGCGGCACCAGCAGCATTCGCCGCTCGTCCAGTGTGTTCGCGAGCCGCTCGATGTTCCCCGCGTCGCGTCGCGCGAGCACGTGGTAGTCGCGGAAGTTGTCGGCTACGCGGCCGGCCAGCTCCTTCCCGAGGGTCCCCGACAGTTCGTCGGCGATCGTGGACGGGTCCTCGTCGCCGGCGTAGTCGTGATGAACGCGATTGACGATCGTGCCGCCGTACGGCATCGACGCCTCACGCAGCTTGCGCCAGAAGAAGATCGCCTCGTCGACCGGCTCGCGCTCGGGCGAGGTGACCAGCAGGAAGGTCGTCGCGGGGTCACGCAGGAGCTCGTTGACGCGCCGCGCGCGGTCGCGAAAGCCGTCGATCATTCCGCCGAACGCACGCAGGAAGTTCGACACGTCACCGAGCACGTCGACGCCCGTGACCCGTCCGAGCAGGCTGAAGATCAGTCCGCCGCCGCGGCCGACCACCCTGCCCGCCAGCCCAGTGGGACGCAGGAAGACCTGGAGCGCGCGGCCCTCGAAGAACTGCGTCAGGCGGTCGGGCGCGTCGAGGAAGTCGAGCGCATTGCGCGAAGGCGGCGTGTCGAGGACGATCAGGTCGAAGCCGCCGTCCTCGTGGAGCTGATGCAGCTTCGCGATCGCCGTGTATTCCTGTGTCCCCGCGACGGCGTTTGAGATCTCGCGATAGATCCGGTTCGAGAGCACTTCGTCGCGGGCTTGGGCGGTCGGCGCGAGCCTTCCCACCAGATCGTCGAACGTGCGCTTGGGGTCGAGCATCATCGCCCACAGCTCGCCCTGCATCTCGATCCCCGCTGCGGCGAACAGCTCGCGGCTGACAAGCGCCGGCTCGTTCCCGAGTTCGGACAGCCCAAACGCATCGGCCAGCCGTCGAGCCGGGTCGATCGTGACGACCGCGACGCGCGCTCCGGCGGCCGCCATGCCGATCGCGATCGCCGCGGCCGTGGTCGTCTTGCCGACTCCGCCCGAGCCGCCGCAGACGCAGATCCGCCGGCCTTCGAGTAGCTCTGCAACGCTCACAGGGCCTGCTCGACCAGGTCTGCGAGTCCGCTCAGCGCGGGCAGTTCGAGCTGCGCCTCGAAGACGTAGGGCAGCTCGACCGCGTCGAGCCCCGAGCGTTCGCGCAGCAGCGCGACGAAGTCACGCTGGCGTGCGGCACGCACGTGCTCCGACAGCGCTGCGCGCAACGCTGCGTGTGCCCGCGGTTGGCGAGCGTCGGCGAAGGCATGGCGCAGCTGCTCGGCCTCGCGCTCGTCGAAACGCCTGGGGTAGAGCGCGTTGACGATCACGCTGTCTAGCTCGATGCCGAGCTGGCCGCGCAACTCTCCCTGGAGCGCCAGCGTCTCCGAGACGGGCATCTCCTCGGCCTGCGTGACGGCGAGCACGCCCGTCCGCACGGGGTCGGTGATGAACGTGTGGATCATGCGGCTCTGATGGGCAACAGGTCCGACGCGCGCGATGTTGGCGAACGTCTTGGGTGTGCGCAGCAGCCCGACACCGTGGCCCGTGGCCGGCGCGTCGACGATCACGAGGTCGTAGCGCTCGCGCGAGCCGGTGCGCGGCTGGAGCTGTGCCAGATCCCAGACCTTGCCCATCGTCACGAGCTCGGGCATTCCCGGAACCGCGGCGGCGAAATACTGAAACATCCGGCTCGACGCCAGCCCGTCGGCCAGCCGGCGAAACGGCAACTGGTCGGCGAGGTACTCGTGCAGCGCCTCCTCGGGATCCATCGAGAGCGTGTAGAGCCCGGCCGCGAGTTCGCGCGGGGCGAATCGCCGCTTCGCTCCCGAACCCTCCCCGCCCTCGGCGAAGGCCTGGGCCATGCGCTCCTGGCGCGCCACCTCGACGAGGATCGTGCGTTTTGCGCGGCGGGCGGCGGCGAGCCCGAGCGCCGCGGCGACCGTCGATTTTCCTACGCCTCCCTTGCCACAGACGAAGATCAGGCGTTTGGAGAGCAGTCCGTGCATCGGTCGGCGAGGGTATCTCGCAAGCGCGCAGCAGGAATACCCGCCGGCCATGCGAATACAGGCGCGTACCCGGTTTCCCGAAAAGCGGAACGGAGTTTCTCGTGCCTGACAGGGCAAAGGTCATCGCCTTCGCAAATCAGAAGGGTGGAGTCGCCAAGACGACCACCACGCTCAACCTCGCCGCGGCGTTCGCCGAGCAGGGCCATCGCGTGCTCTGCTGCGACATGGATCCCCAGGGCAACCTGACGATGTCGCAGGGCATCGATCCGGACACGCTCGAGAAGTCGATGTACGACGTACTCGTGCATCACATCTCGATCCGCGAGGTCATCCGCAAGCGCGAGATCGATGTCGCGTGCGCCTCTATCGACCTCGCGGGTGCCGAGATCGCGATGTCCACCCAGATCGGTCGCGAGCGCTCGCTCGAGAAGGCGTTTCAGCCGATACTCCAGGACTACGACTACATCTTCATCGACACTCCGCCGAGCCTCGGCCTGCTGACGATCAACGCGCTGACGGCGGCGAACAAGGTGATCGTCCCCGTGCAGTGCGAGTATCTATCGATGCGGGGGCTGATCCAGCTCCAGAACACCCTTTCGATGATCCGCGAGAACCTCAATCCCGATATCGAGATCGAGGGCATCCTGCCTACACTGGTCGACTCGCGCACGGTGCACGCCAAGGAGGCGATCCAGATCCTCGAGGAGAACTTCGGCGACCGCGTGTTCGCCTCCCGGATCCGCAAGACGGTGCGTTTTGCGGAAGCTCCCGTGAAAGGCATGTCGGTGCTGAAGTACGATCCTGACGGAACAGCGGCTGAGGCCTATCGGGCGCTCGCGAAGGAGGTTCTCTCAAATGGCAAGCGGTAAGCGAGCAAGTATGCGTGAAGGTCCCCTGGCCGCGCTGTTCCGCCGCACGGAGGAGCAGGGCGCACAGGGGGACGAGTCCGAGGCCAAGCGGCCACCCGCCGCCACGCCCGCGGGCGGTCGCGAGGCGCCGCCCGAGTCGCACGAGGAGGCTGGAGCGGACGTGCCCTCGCCGAAGGAGCGTCTGCGCAACGCCTTCTCGTCCGACATTCCCGAGAACGTGATGGCGCCACCGGTGCCGGCTGCGCCGCGCTCCCGCGCGCGAGACTTGGATGACGCCTATGCGAGCGTGCCCGAGCGCTACGAGGCGCCGCGGCCGCACGGCGGACTGCCGGTGCTGCGCGTCGTCGGTGTGGGCGGCGCGGGCGTCAACGCCGTCAACCGGATGGTCGAGGCCGAGGTCGAGGGAGTGGAGTTCCTGGCTATCAACACCGACCTTCAGTCGCTTCAGGGGTCCGCCGCCGACATCACGCTGCACATCGGCGCGGCGCTCACCCGCGGACTCGGCTCGGGCTCCGAGCCGGAGATCGGCCGCCAGGCGGCGACGGAGGAGTACGACAAGATCAAGGCGCTGCTGAAGGGCTCTGACATGGTCTTCATCACGGCCGGCGCCGGCGGCGGGACGGGCACCGGTGCCGCGCCGGTGATCGCTCGCATCGCGAAGGAGATCGGCGCGCTGACGGTCGGCATCGTGACCAAGCCGTTCGGCTTCGAGGGGTCGCGCCGGCGCCTCCAGGGCGACCAGGGTGTCGCGGCGCTCGCCGAGGACGTCGACACGATGATCGTCGTGCCCAACGATCGCCTGCTGTCGGTGCTCGACAAGCAGACGGCGATGGTCGAGGCGTTCCGGGTCGCCGACGACGTGCTGCGCCAGGGGGTGCATGGCATCTCCGACCTGGTGACGCTTCCCGGCCTGATCAATCTCGACTTCGCCGACGTTCGCACGATCATGGCCGGCGCGGGCAACGCGCTGCTGGGGATCGGCATGGGCACGGGAGAACGTCGCGCGACCGACGCCGCGATCGCAGCGGTCGCCTCGCCCCTGCTCGAGACGAGCATGGATGGCGCCCGCTCGATCCTGCTCTCGATCACCGGTGGCAACGACCTGTCGCTGTGGGAGGTAAACGAGGCGGCCCAGGCGGTCGCCGAAGCAGCTCACAGCGACTCCAACATCATCTTCGGCGCGATGATCGACGAGAAGCTCACCGATCAGGTCTGGGTGACCGTCGTCGCCACGGGCTTCGGCGACAAGCCGAACGGCGCCCGGCCGCGCCGCCGCGAGGAGCCGAGGCTGCGCGAGCCGCGTGGCGAGCCCCGCGTCGAGCGCAGGCCCTCCGCGGAGCCGCGACGTGAGCGGCGCCCCGCCTCGACGGCGTCGCCGTCGGACCTCGACGTGCCCGAATTCATCCCGCGAGGGTGATCTCACGGCCGGGGCGCGGGCCCGCGGCGCGATAGCCGCCGGCCATCCGCTGACCGCGAAGGCGGGGGCCGACGCGCTGCGCGCGGGTGGCAACGCGGTCGACGCCGCGATCGCGGCGGTGCTCGCCTCCTTTTCGTGCGAGCCGCTGCTCACCGGGTTGGGCGCCGGCGGCTACATGCTCGTCTGCGCACCGGAGCAGGAGCCGGTACTGCTCGACTTCTTCGTCGAGGCGCCCGGTCGCGGGGCGACGGACGAGCGCGCGCCGCTGCTCCCGATCGAGGTCTCCTTCGGCGAAGCCGTACAGGTCTTTCACGTCGGCGCCGCTTCGTGCGGCGTCTACGGCCTGCCGGCCGGCCTGGCTGAGGCGTCGCGGCGTTTTGGCTCGATGGGGCTGGACGAGCTGACGCGTCCCGCGGCGGCGCTCGCGCGCGCCGGCGTGGCGCTGTCGTCGCAACAGGCGTACGTCGTCAGGATTCTCGGCGACATCCTGCTCACGACTCCCGAGTGTGCGGCCCTCTATGCGCGCGACGGCAAACTGCTGCGCGAGGGCGAGAAGATCGTGAATCCAGAGCTCGGTGACGCCCTCGACCGTCTGGGGAACGAGGGTCCCGAGCCCTTCTATCGCGGCGACATCGCGGCGAAGGTAGCGGAATGGGTGCTCGAGCGTGGGGGCGCGCTGACGAGCAGCGACCTCGCCGGCTACGAGGCGGTCACGCGCGAGCCGGTGCGTGTTCGCTATCGCGGCGCCGAGGTGTTGACCAACCCGCCGCCATCGGCCGGGGGAACGCTGATCGGATTCGCGCTCGCGCTGCTCGAGCGCGAGGCGAGCCCACCGACGCTCGCGGCGATCGTCGAAGCGATGGAGCGCGCGCAGGCCGAGCGCACGCCTGATTTCCTCGAGGGCCTGGAGGAACCAGACTTCCTCGATCGGTTCTTCGCCAACCGGCTCGGATCGACCACCCACATCTCGGTGCTCGACGCCGATCGCCGCGCCTGCTCGGTGACCTGCTCAAACGGCGAGGGATCGGGGATGGTCGTCCCCGACACGGGCATCCACGTCAACAACATGATGGGCGAGCAGGACCTCAATCCACTTGGATTTCACAGCCATGCACCGGGCCGCCGGATGCCCAGCATGATGGCCCCGACGGTGGTGCTGGACGGAGTCGGAGGCAGTCCGCGCCTGGTGCTTGGCTCGGGCGGCTCGAATCGCATCCGCTCGGCGATCCTGCAGACGATCGTCAATGTGCTGGACCGGCGAATGGATGCGGCGGCCGCGGTGCTGGCGCCACGTCTGCACGTGGAGGAAGGCATTCTCTACGCCGAGCCGGGGGTCGAGCTGGCGGGGATGGCGCGCCCCGATCGCGAGATCGCGCAGTTCCGCGATCGCAACCTGTTCTTTGGCGGAGTCCACGCGGTGCAGCGCGACCCCGCCACCGGGGCGCTATCCGGCGGCGGCGACCCTCGCCGCGGCGGCGTCGTGATCGTCACTTAGATGACTGGTTCCACGACCCCGCGCACGCGGATGACGCGGGATATCTGCGCTGGATCTGCGTTGGGCACCGTCGGCGAAGCCGGTGGTCATGCCTCGCCAATGCAGTCATGCATTGGCGTCGCCCTCTTCCTGACACTCGCAGGCTCGCGTAGAAGCTACCTCCCGCGCCCCCGCGTACACGCGGTCGCGGAACCAATCACCTAGATGCTGCTTCGCTGCGCCCGCGCCGCCGCGGTCTTGTTGGCTCTGCTCACGCTCGCCGGTTGCGGCGGGTCATCCGCCGAGCTGTTCGCCGTCGAGCGCAGCGGCCGCATCCCCGGAGCCGCGCTCTCACTGCGCGTCCATGACGACGGCAGAGTTCGCTGCAACGGCGTCTCGCGCCGACTGCCGGACACGCTCCTGCTCGAAGCGCGCGGCATCTCGCGCGCGCTCGTCAAGCCCGCGAAACAGCGCGTCGCGCTGCCCCCGGGCCCCAGCAGCGTTCTCTCCTATCGCGTTCGCCTCCAGTATGGGACTACCAGCTTCGCCGACGACTCGCCCGGCGCGCCACCCGCGTTCGCACGCCTCCAGCGATTCACCCGCGCCGTCGCGCGGCAGGTCTGCGGCCTGGCGCGATGAGCCGGGCTAGCTGAAGCGGATCTTGCCGTTGGAGCGCGCGCGCTCCTGGGCACGTTCCACGAATTCGAGCCGCTTGATCGCCGCGCGGAAGAGGCGTGTCACCAGCCGCAGGCGCGCGTTCTCGGAGCGCAGGTCGAGCAGGCCCTGCTTCGCCTCGAGGCCGAACTCGACGGTGGCGGCCATCTCGTAGGCGCTCAAGCGCGCCAGGTCGTCCTCGTCGGGGCGCTCGTCGGTGGCGCGTTCGACGAGCCTCGCGTAGACCTCGTGGGCGTCCTGCACCGCCGCGTCGGCAACCTCTTCGTCGCGGTCGTCGAGGAAGACGACCTCGCCGGCCGGGTACTCGAGCTCGTCCTGGCGCTCGAGCAGGCGAAACGGCCGCGTCCCGCGGGTCAGGACATTCAGCCGGCCGTCGTCGAACTCCTCCAGCACCTCCGTGATCTCGCATGCACAGCCGATTTCGCGCAGGCCGTCGGCGGACAGCCAGACGATGCCGAACTCGCTGTCGTTCTCGCGGCAATGCGCGATCATCGTCTTGTAGCGCTGCTCGAAGATGTGCAGCGGGACGAGCTCCGTCGGCAGGGCGACGAGGCTGAGCGGGAAGAGCGGGAAGTCGCGCGTCGGCTGCTCAGCCATCTCGGCGCCTGTCCTACAGCGGTCGTTGCGCGGCGATCATCACGTTGTAAAAGATCGCAGCCGGCAGCCGCGGCTCGAGCAGCCGGCGGTCGATCGCCTGGAACGCGAGGTAACCGCGGTACGCGTACTGGCGCCAAAGCCAGGGGATCTGGTGGGGCTCGGCGGTCGCCTCGAGCGTGCGGTTCGCCCAGCCGAACCAGCTGGCAAGCAGTTCCTCGCCGCGCAGCCGCACGTCGGTGAATCCCGCGGCCCGCACGGCGCGTGCGAGGTCGGCGGGCGCAAAAGCGTGGACGTCGACTGAGAACTCGAGCTGATGATCGTGGTCCTCGGCGGCCGAGCCGTTGCTGCCGCTTCGAAGCCCTGCTCCGATCGCCCGCCGCCACAACGGCGCGATCATCCCTGCGGCGCGCTTCGGCACCGCGGCGATCCTGTCGCCGTAGCGCGAGGGCTCGCCGGCGAAGCAGACGGATCCGCCGGCTCGCAGAACGCGGTGAAATTCGCCGAAAGCCTGCTCGAGGTCGGGCAGATGGTGCAGCACGGCATGGCCGTAGACGAGATCGAACGAGCGATCCGGCAGCGGAAGGCGCTCGGCATCGCCGACGATCGTGGAGACCTCGAGCCCGAGCCGCGTGGCGTTGGCCCTCAGCGCGGCGAGCATTCCGGGGGAGATGTCGACGCAGACGGCGTTGCGAACGATCCCCGCGAGCACCAGGTTGAGCGAGAAATACCCGGTCCCCGCTCCGATCTCGAGCGCGCGCTCAAAAGGAGGGCCGGCGCGCGCCGGGCCGAGCGCCTTGTGGAGCTTGCGCACGACCTGTTCGCGTCCTGCGCCGCCGAAGGCGATCCCCCACTTGGCGTCGTAGTCGCTCGCCGCGACGTCGTGATAGCGAGTGTTTACCGCGCGGATCTCGGCCGCTGTGGGGTGGGCCGTCATACGACGTGCGCGGTCCTCATGGGTCGCGAGGACGATACCGTGCGAGCGTGGCACCGACCGATGCACAAGCGCCCGTGGAGGCCGATCTCGACGCAGCTTCGGCGGCCTCCACCGACGCCCACGTCCAGCGGGACCAGCCGCCCGGAGTGTCGCCGCTGCGCCTGACCGGCGAGCGCACCCTGCCGGACGTGCCCGCCGAGAACTACTGGTTTCGCCGTCACCTGGCCGTGTATCAGTGGATCGCGGAGAGGGTGCCGGGACAGCGCGTGATCGACCTTGCCTGCGGCGAGGGCTACGGGTCGGACGTGCTTGCCCGACGCGCCGCCGCGGTCGTGGGGGTGGACGCCAATCCCGACGCGCACGAGCACGCCCGCGCCCGCTATGAGAGACCCAGCCTGCGTTTCGAGCGCGCGCTGGTGGAGACGTTCGCGGAGCCGTGCGACGCGATCGTCTTTCTCCAGACGATCGAGCACGTCGAGCGGCCCGGCGCGGTGCTCGACCACTTCGCCTCACTGCTCGCGCCCGCCGGCACCGCCTACGTGTCCACTCCCAACGTGGTCACGCTCGCGCCCGAGGGCGCCGAGCGCTCCGGGAACCCGTGGCATCTGCGCGAGTATCGCCTCGAGCAGTTCCGTGCGCTGTGCGAGGCCAGCTTCGGGCACGTCGAGATCCTCGGCCTCTTCCATGCGCGGCGGCTGCGTGCGCACGAACTGGCGCTCCGCGCAGGCTGGGACGCCATGCATCGGCGGCTCGGCCTGACACAGCGCTTCTATGACCGTTTCGTGCCCTCGATCTCGGCGCGTGACTTCAGGCTGTCCGCTCGCCGGATGGAGCGGGCGCTCGACTTCCTGGCGATCTGCCGGCCGTGACCCGGGCTCGCGGGTCCAGCGGCGAGCTGGCGCTCGTGCTGCACACCCACATGCCCTATGTCGAGGGCTACGGGACCTGGCCGTTCGGCGAGGAATGGCTCTGGGAAGCGCTCGCGACGTCCTATCTGCCATTGCTGGACCTGCTCGCCGGCCGCAGCGAGCAGCGCTTGACGATCTCGCTCACGCCGGTCCTGTGCGACCAGCTCGAAACGCTCAGCGGCCCGGCCGGCGAGCGCTTCCTCGGGTTTCTCTCAGACGTGCGCGAGGTGTCCCATCAGCGCGACATCGAGGGGCTCGAGCGCGGCGGTGAGCCGGGGCTCGCCGCCGAGCTCGAACGCGCGGCCGGCGACTACCGTCTGGCCGCCGAGCGCTTCGAGGCCCACGGGCGCGATCTGCTGGCTGCGTTTCAGCCGTACGCCGCCTGGACGTCCGCCGCGACCCACGCGGTGCTGCCGCTGTGCGCGACCGACGCGGGTGTGCGCGCGCAGGTCTGCTGTGGGATCGCGGCCCACCGCCGCCGTTTCGGAGCGCGCTGGCGGGGCGGGTTCTGGCTGCCGGAATGCGCCCACGCACCGTTCCTGGACCCGCTTCTGCGAGCTGCCGGCGTCAGCGCCACGTGCGTTGATCTGACCGATGTCCTCGGGCTCGGGGCCGACGCCAATCTGACGCCGCTGAGGGCCCAGGGTGGTCCGCTGCTGGTGCCGATCGACCGCGCCACGATCGAGCTCGTCTGGAGCGACGACGGCTATCCCGCCAACGGCGCCTACCGCGACTACCACCACCACACGATTCACCACCATCGCCCCTGGGCGAACAGCTCCGAGCCCTACGATCACGCCGCCGCTCTCGCGCTCGCCCGCGAGCACGCGAGCGATTTCGTCGAACGCGTGCGCAGACGCCTCGATCAGGCCGCGACGCGACGCGGCGGCCCCGGGCTGCTCGTCTGTGCGCTCGATACCGAGCTGCTCGGGCATTGGTGGTACGAGGGCACCGCCTGGCTGGAGGGGGTGCTCGACGAAGCAGACGACCAGGGGCTCGAGCTAGTCGCGCTCGATGACGCACTCGCGCGCCACGAGCCGGCGCCGGCGCCGGCCGAGCTGCCGGTGACCACGTGGGGCACGCCGCGCGACCTCTCGACGTGGGACGGCCCGGCGATAGCCGAGCTCGTCTGGCGCGCGCGCGCAGCCGAGCTCGATCTGATCGCGGCGGGACGCGAGGTCGGCGCCCGGGCGCTGCGCGAGTTGCTGGCGCTTCAATCCAGCGACTGGGCCTTCATGATCACGCACGATCTCGCCGCTCCCTATGGCATCGAGCGAGCGGATGGACACTCCGCTGCGCTGCGAAGCGCCCTCGCGCAACTAGACTCCGGCCCCGATGGCGGGCCACGCAACCTTGCTCCCGATTGCTCCCCGGCCCTGCTGATGACGCCGTGATCTGATGGCTCAGCGAGTCCTGATCCTGTCGTGGGAGTACCCGCCGCTGATCGAGGGCGGCCTCGCGCGTCATGTGCGCAAGCTGTCCGAGCAGCTGGTGGTCGGAGACGTCGACGTCCACGTGCTCACGCGCGGCGATGAACGCATGGCTGCCGAGGAGGTGGTCGAGGGCGTGACCGTGCATCGGGTGCGCGAGCCCCGCCGGCCGCGCGACCTGGGCGAGTTCGTCACCTGGGTCGAGCACATGAACGCGGACATGCTCGCCGCCGGGGTCGAGCTCGGCGACCGCTTCGCCTTCGACCTCGTCCACGGGCACGACTGGCTGGTGGCGAGCGCCGGCGACCATCTCGCGCGGCGCTACCGCTGCCCGCTGGTCGTCACGATCCACGCCACCGAGTATGGGCGCCATCAGGGATGGGTCGCCAACCATCCGCAGTCCTACATCCACGGCGTCGAGCGCTGGATGGCAAACCGCGCCGAGCGCGTCGTGGTCTGCTCGCACTACATGCGCGGCCACGTGGCGGACATCTACGGGCTCGAGGAGAGCCGCGTCGCGGTGATCC
>DASZZG010000224.1:0-5234 GCA_035543355.1 Solirubrobacteraceae bacterium
CGAGCCCTGCCCGGCCGGCTTGACGACGATCGGGAAGTCGAGTCGCTCCGATATCGCGGGCAGCGCCTGCGTCGCCCCCAGCTCGCGGAACGCGGTCTCGGTGAAGGCGTAGAAGTCAGGGGTGGGGATGTCGGCGTCGCGCATCAGGTGCTTGGCCAGCACCTTGTCGGAGGAGCGGATGCAGGCCGAGACCCCGGATGCCGTGTATGGCACGCCCACCAGCTCGAGGAGCTCCTGGACCGTGCCGTCCTCGCCGTCGCGGCCATGCAGGGCGACGAATGCGACGTCGGGCGCGACCTCGCGCAGGCGATCGACGAGGTCGGCGCCAACGTCGATCGCGACCACCTCGTGCCCGAGTCGCTCGAGCGCGTCCCGAGCCCGAGCTCCCGTGCGCAAGGAGACCTGACGCTCGAGCGAGCGACCGCCCTGGAGGACCGCGACGCGGCTCATCGCTGCCCTCGCGCGCGCCGCGGCCGCGCCGGCAGGTGCAGTACGTCGGCCAGCCCCGAGCCATCAGCCCCCGCTTCGGCGGGATCGCGCTCGGTGTCCTCTGCGGCGGTGACCCCCGGCTTGACTGGCGGAGCTCTCCCGCCCGTGCCGCGCTCCGCGTGTGGTTTGGCCGGCGGGTCGCTGGACACCGCAGCGCCTGTGAGCGTCCCGAACAGGCCGACCTGCTCGCGCACGACCCTGCCGATTCGACGGATCCCCTCGCGGATGTCGTCCTCGTCGACGCCGGAGAAGTTCAGCCGCATGCTCGAGCCGCCGCGGCCGTCGAGGTAGGCGGCCCTGCCGGGGACGAACGCTACCTTCTCGCTCAGCGCGCGCGCCAGCAGGTCGGTCGTGTCGATGTAGTCGGGCAAGGTCGCCCACACGAACAATCCACCCTGCGGATAGGTCCACTCGGCCTCGCGCGGAAAGTGCTCGGCTAGCGCATCGAGCATCGCGTCTCGGCGGCGGCGATAGATCTCGGTCAGCGAGAGCAGGTAGTCCTGCCAGCGGTTGGCCTCGAAGTACGCGGCCACGAAGTGCTGCGTCATCGACGAGGAGCACAGGTCGGTGGCCTGCTTGCCGAGGTTCATCTTCTCGATCACCGGCCGCGGACCGGCCGCCCAGCCAAGCCTGATTCCCGGCGAGAGGATCTTCGAGAACGTCCCCAGGTAGATGACGTACGCAGGGTCGAGCGACCGCAGGGTCGGGAGTGGCTCCCCTTCGTAGCGCAGCAGCGAGTAGGGGTTGTCCTCCAGCACCAGCAGCTCGCGCGCGCGCGCGAGCTCGACCAGCCGTCTGCGGCGCTCGAGCGAGAGCGTCACTCCGGCCGGGTTCTGGAATGAGGGGATCGTGTAGACGAACTTCGGCTTGCGCCCGTCGGCGTCGAGGCGGTCGAGCATCTGCTCGAGCAGGTCGATCCGCATGCCGTCGTTGTCGAGCTCGATCTGGACGACGTCGGCCTGGTAGGAGCAGAAAGCGGGCACTGCGCCTGGGTAGGTCGGCGCCTCGGCGACGATCACATCGCCCGGGTCGATGAACGTCTTGCAGACGAGATCGATCACCTGCTGGCCGCCGGTGGTCACGAGGATCTCGTCGTCGTCGACCTGCATCTGCTCCGCGGCCATCACCTGGGCGATGCAGCGCTTGACGGAGACGAGCCCGTCGGTGGGGCCGTACTGCAGCGCGCGCGCGCACGACGTCTCGGCGACCGTTTGCATCAGCGATGCGTACGACGCCGAGGGGAACGTCGACGTGTCGGGCAGGCCGCCCGCGAGCGAGATCACGTCCGGGCGCTCGGTGATCGCCATCAGGTCGCGCATCGCCGAGGACTTCATGACCTTCGTGCGCTCGGCGAACAGACCGGCGTAGCGCTGCAGGTCGCGCCGCACCGAGCCCGAGCCCGCGCCGGTGACGTGCTTCGGCGGCCGGTCGTCTATCGTCATGCACCGCCAACGTACCGCACGTGCGACTCCTGCTCGACATCCTTCAGGGGGCGGGGCTGGCCGGAGCCGCTGGCATCCGGCCCTTCCTACCCGCGTTACTCACCGGCGCGCTGGCCAGCGCGCACGTCGGCGTGGACTTCCGTCACACCGATTACGCATTTCTCGGTTCGTTTGGCTTTCTGCTCGCGATCGTGGTCGCGCTCGCGCTGACGATCCTGCTCGAGCGCCGGCTGGGGTCGGGCTCGGTGGAGGACGGTCCGCTCGGGGCGTCGCTCGCCGGCATCGGGATCGGCCTCGGCGCACTGCTCTTCGCCGCGTCGCTGGCTCAGCACGGCTATGCGTCCTGGCCGGGGCTGATCGGCGGCCTGCTGTGCGCCGCGCTCGCCCAGGTGGCGGTGCGCTCGCTCTTCAGGCGCACACGCGCACGCCTCGACCCGGACGCCCGCGCAGCGCTGCCCGTCTACGCGGACGGGTCGTCGCTGCTGCTCGCCGGGCTCTCGGTGCTCGCCCCCCCGATATCGCTGCTTGCCCTGGGACTGTTCGGCTGGCTGCTCGCAGGAGCACGCAGGCGCGGAGACTCGAAGCACGCAGGGCTACGTACCCTCAAGTGAAGAAACTCGTCCTCGCCGTGATCGACGGCGCCAAGCCGGCGATGCTCGAGCGTGCGGTGAAGACGGGACGAGCGCCGACGCTGGCGCGGATGATGCAAGAGGGCGTGTACGTCGATGACTGCGTCGCCGCCTTCCCGTCGGTGACGCCGGTGTGCGCAACGTCGATCGCGACCGGGGTCGGTCCCGACGAGCACCGGATTCCCTCGATGAACTGGTACCACCGCGGGGAGCAACGCTATGTCGAGTACGGGTCGTCCTTCCAGGCGACGCGGGCGTTCGGTTGGCACCGCTCGCTCACCGACACGATCTACAACATGAACCTCGGGCACCTCTCGCGCGACGTGCGGACGGTCTTCGAGGTGCTCGACGACGCCGACGTGCGGACGGCATGCACGACCTTTCTGATCTACCGCGGCCGCCATCGGCACGAGGTCTCGCGCGAGACGCCGCTGGCGCGGCTCGTCACCTCCACGCTGTTCCGTCACGGCGTCTACGGTCCGCGCGAGCTCTTCTACGCCGACATCTTCGCTTCGCGCGCGACCGGCTGTCGCGGCCAGCTCGGCATGCCGGGCCTGCGCGACCAGCACTCGGGTTGCGTCGGCGCCTATCTGCTCGAGCACGACCTGTTCGATTTCCTCCTGCTCTCGCTGCCCGACAACGACACGATCTCTCATCGCGACGGGCCCTCGGCGCAAGTCGGCTCGATCGCCGCCGCGGACCGCCAGCTCGAGCGGCTGGCGCACGCCGCCGGCGGGATCGACGAGTTTCTCGCGACGCACGCCGTGATCGTCGCGGCCGATCACTCACACGCGCTGGTGGAGGAATCGGTCACGCTCGCAGACGCATTTGCCGGCTGGCAGATCGCGCGGCCGAACGAACGCAGCGGGAGCACCGCCGAGATCGCGCTCTGCCCGGCGGGACGGTCGGCGCAGGTCTACATCCTCGATCCCGAGCGTCGCGCGAAGCTGTTGCCGCGGGTCGCCGCGACGGCCGGTGCGTGCGAGGGCGTCGACCTGGTCCTCTGGCGGGACGGGCAGGAGGGTGTGATCTCGGCCGGCGGACGGGGGGAGCTGCGCTTCGCCCCCGGCGGCGACCTGGTCGATCCGGGAGGGAAGAGCTGGTCCGTCGACGGTGATCTCGCCGTGCTCGAGGCGCGGCGCCGTGACGGCGTGCTGCGCTGCGACGCCTATCCGAACGCCCTCGCCCGCGCCTGGTCGGCGCTGTGCTGCTCGACCGCGGGCGACGTGCTGCTGTCGGCTGCGGCGGGCTGGGAGTTCGTCGACTGGGGCGGCGTCGATCACGTCGGTGGTGGCAGTCACGGCTCGCTCCACCGTTCCGACTCGCTGGGCGCGCTGCTGTGGTGCGGCACCGGCCCAGACGACCGCCAGGCCCGCTCCCAGTGGACGCTGGCCGACGTCCTGCCGATGATATCCGCCCATTTTCTTACGTAACTGACGCGACCCGCGGCTGTACTCTGCCCCGATGTCCGAAGACGCCAACACGATGGACTTCGCGCTCCCTACGCGAGTTCGCATCCACCTGTCGCGCCCGGCCAACTGGCTGCAGCTCGTGCGCTTCGCGGTCGTCGGCGCCAGTGGCTACGTCGTCAATCTCGCCGTCTTCGCGTTCGTCGTGCACGTGCTCAAGCTCGATTACCACGTGACGGCGCCGACGCTGGCGTTCATCCTCGCGCTCGCCAACAACTTCTTCTGGAACCGCCACTGGACCTTCCGCGCCGGCGACGGCCACGCCGGCTGGCAGGCGGCCCGTTTCATCGGAGTCTCGCTGGTCGGTTTTGGCTTCGCCCTGCTGGTGCTCCAGGTGCTGCTCGGCGTCGGGCTGCCGAAGATCTCCGCGCAGGCGCTCGCGATCGCCGCTGCCACGCCGCTGAACTTCCTCGGCAACAGGCTCTGGAGCTTTCGCACCTAGATGACTGATTCCACGACCCCGCGCACGCGGATGACGTGGGATATCTGCGCTGGATCTGCGTCCTCGGGCTCACCCATGCGCAAGGCATGGGCTTCGCCCTGCGTCCTTGACCAGCTTGATCTCCCACGCCCCCGCGTACACGCGGCCGCGGAATCAATCACCTAGCGTTCCGCGGCCCCCGCACGCGGGCCGCGACCGTCGCACTCGCGCTGATCGCCGCGCTGGTGCTGATCGCCCCGACTCGCGCCGGCGCGGCGGGCACGGCCGGGTCGACGCCGCGGCCGCTGACGGCGGCCGGCGCAGCGCGGGCCGATCCGAACGCGCTCGCGGTTCCGCCCTCGCTCGACCAGTCCCCGCCCCAGCACGTGCTCAGCGCGCGCCACGCGCTGGCGATCGCCGACGCCGTGCCAAAGGTGCGTGCCGCCCGCCGGCGCCATGCGCCGACAACACGTCAGGCGTTCGAGAAGGGCACGGATCGCTGGCAGGTCTCCTACTACGACGCTCGCCGTCACGAGATCGCGCAGGTCACCATCCTCGACCGAAACGGCAGGGTGCTAGAGGCCTGGGATGGCTTTCAGGTCGCGTGGACCATGGCGCGCGGCTACGAGGGTGCATTCGGGCGCAAGGTGGACGCGCTCTATGTCTGGCTGCCGCTGTGCGTCCTGTTCGTCCTCCCGTTCATCGACCCGCGGCGGCTGTGGCGTCTGCTGCACCTCGATCTGCTGGTGTTGCTTGGCTTTTCGGTCTCGCTCGCGTTCTTCAA
>DASZZG010000225.1:0-8254 GCA_035543355.1 Solirubrobacteraceae bacterium
CCACCGCTTCGGCGTTGGCCGGCTCGGTGAAGCTAGGCCAGCCCGTCCCGGAGTCGAACTTCGTATCGGAGCTGAACAGCGGAGCGCCACAGGCCGCACAGCGATAGGTCCCGTCCTCCTTCGTGTGGACGTACTCGCCGCTGAACGCCGGCTCGGTGCCCTGCTTGCGCAGCACCTCGTACTGCTCCGGCGTGAGCTGCTCGCGCCACTGCTCGTCAGTCTTGTCGATCTTGGCTTCCATCCTGCCTCCGAGTGTCGAATCGCAGATAAAGCCTACGCCCGCCGAGCGCGATTGGATGACGGCGCCCCCGGTCCGCGCCTAGGATGCTCGCCATGGCGACCAGCTCGCGGATCTTCGCACCAGACATGCTCGCCGGGCAGGTGGCCCTGGTCACAGGCGGGGGGACGGGCCTCGGCCGCGCGGCCGCGGAAGAGCTCGTCGCATGCGGCGCGCGCGTCGTGATCGCAGGACGCCGAGCGGACGTGCTCGACGCGGCGGCTGACGAGATCGGCGCCGGCGTCACGACAGTTAGCGGAGACATCCGCGACGCCGATGACGCTGCGCGCTTCGTCGAGACCGCCCTCGATCGTCACGGCCGGCTCGATCTTCTCGTCAACAACGCGGGCGGTCAGTACTTCGCGCCCGCGGAGGCGATCAAGGCCAAGGGCTGGCGCGCGGTGATGGAGCTCAACGTCGGCGGCACGCTGACGATGGCGCGTGCGGCCTACGAGGGCGCCTTCGAGCCGGCCGGCCGCGGCATGATCGCCAACGTCACCCTGTCGCCGCATCACGGGATGCCGGGGATGGCGCACTCGGGCGCCGCGCGCGCCGCCGTAGAGGCGCTGACGCGCGAGCTCGCCACCGAGTTCGCGCCGGCCGGAGTGAGCGCTTGCGCGCTCGCCATCGGACATTTCGAGACCGACGCGATTCGCAAGTACCCGGAGCCCGTCTGGCGCGCCGCGGGGCGCACCGTGCCGCTCCAGCGGCTCGGCCAGGTCGAGGAGCACGCTTGGCTCGTGGCGCTCGTCGCCTCGCCGTTCGGGCGTGCGCTCAATGGCAGCGTGATCACGCTCGACGGGGCGCGCGACAACTGGTTCGGCGGCTGGCCGCCGCCGTCGCTGGAGGGGGAAGGGGGAGAGGTTCCGACCGAGCAGCGCCGCCCCGCATCGACGCGGTGACTTCGCGGAAAGCGGCGGACGGGAATAGAACCCGCATACCCCGTCGCGGAGGCGGGCTTATGCCGACCGAGGCGAGGCGCGGTTAGCATTGGGCGTTATCGCGGGCGAGGTGTCAACGGTCGCACGTCAGCCTTCCAAGCTGAAAGAGCCGGTTCAAGTCCGGTCGCCCGCTCTGGCTAGCAAGCGAAGTCAGGCTTCGCTCAACGCGATCCGCACCGCGCCACGCCGACGGGCCGTCCGGCGACGATGGCAGTTCGCGCATACGACCTCGCACTTGGCGATCTCATCCACGATCGTCTGCCACCGGCGTTGCAGCAGGTGGGTCCCGATGTTGAACGCCTTGTTGCGCAAGTGGTCGAACTCCAACACAACCGGATCGGTTTCTCCGCAGTCGGTACAAGGGTGGGTCTTGAAGAACTCGATGAGGAGCGCGGTCCTCTCCAGTCGGAGCCTGCGCTTGTGCTCAGCGGCCTGATCGATGTACCGCCGGCGGTTGGCCGCATAGTGCTCCTTGCCGTACGCGGAGCGACATCCTCTGCAGAACGAATCACGCTGTCCTTTCGCCCTCCGCCGCCAGGCAAACTCCGCCGTGGGCTTGAGCTCCCCGCACCGGTAGCACTGGAGGGTCCGCTCGTCCATCACGAACATATGTTCGCAACTCCCTCGGACAGACGTCGCCGCGCTTGAACCGGCGCAGGCCTTATCCTTTGGGCACACGGGGCGTGGCGCAGCCTGGTAGCGCACCCGGCTGGGGGCCGGGCGGTCGTCGGTTCAAATCCGACCGCCCCGATTACACGGACCGATGAATTCCGGAGCTTCCTCCGGTCTTTTAAGAAATCGCAACGCGCCGGCATGTCGGCGCCGAAGGGAGACAGCATGGGACAGCCGGTGGTCCACTTCGAGGTGATGGGCAAGGACGGCCCTGCCCTGCATTCCTTCTACTCCGAGCTCTTCGGGTGGGAGATCAAGACCGACAACCCGATGAACTACGGCATCGTCGAGCGCGACGGGAATGTGGCGCCCGATGGCACCGGAATCGGTGGCGGCATCGGCGTTGTTCCGGACGGATACGAGGGCCACGTCACCTTCTACATCAGCGTGCCCGACGTCGAGGCGGCTCTCGTCAAGGCGGAGAGCCTCGGCGGGACGCGCATGATGGGCCCGGACAAGGTCATGGACACGATCGAGATCGGACTCTTCAATGACCCCGAAGGGCACACGGTCGGCGTCGTCAAGACCACCTAAGCAGAGCGACAACGCGCGACCACCTGCCGGCGAGCAGGGCGCCGCTGCCAGCGGTGCCCTGCTCGCCGCTTGCTGACGATCGCATCGGTCCACTCCGTGGCCGTAGTCTCCGCACTCGATGTCAGGCGACAACCAGCCACGTGTCAGCGGTGACGCCGGCCCTCGGCCATCGCTGCGCCGTCGCTTCAGGCGCTGGTGGCGAGCACGCGCCCGGCCGATCTGGCGCGAGACGCGCCTGTTGTTCTTCTTCTCAGCGGCGGCGGCGATCTTCGTCCTCGGCTACATCGGCTACCGCAGCCAGGGCTACCGCTTCTACGACTGTATCTACGGCGCCGTAAACAACTTCATCCCCGCCGCATTCCCGCTCGACCTCGACATTTCCTCGTGGCAGCTCGAGGTTGCGCGCGGGTTCGGTCCGGTACTGACGGGGCTCGCCGTCGTTCGCGCGCTGTATGCGCTCACGCGCGATCAGACGCAGCTCTTGTGGCTCCGAGTGGTGATGCGCGATCACGTTGTGATCGCCGGGCTCGGCACGGTCGGGTCGGTCTTGGCGGAGTCCCTCCAGGAGGCGGGCTTCAGGGTCGTGGCAATCGAGTTGGACTCGGATAACGACGCGATTGGCAGTGCGCGCGAGAGTGGTGTTCGCGTGATCGTCGGCAACGCGCTCGACGTGGGCATCCTGCGGGGCGCGCGTGTCAGACGGGCACGCCAGCTCGTGGTCGCCACCGGCGATGACGAGCTGAATCTCGAGGTGCTCGCGGCTGCCCGCGCGCTGTTGCCGGAGCGGGGCTCGCGCGTGCTGACGGCGTTCGTGCAGCTCGCCGACCGTGCGCTTTGGCGGATGCTGCGAGCGGAGGCGTTCTCGATCGCCCGGCATCCCTCTCTGAGGGTCGAGTTCTTCAACGTGTTCGAGATCGGTGCGCGCCGCCTGCTCGAACGCCACCCGCCCTTTGACCTCGCCGAGGATCGTCGGCCGGCGAGGCCCAACGTCCTCTGCGTCGGCTTCGGCGGTGTGGCAGCGAGCCTCGTCCCGGAGATCGTCAGGACGTGGCTCTCGAGCGGCGGGCAGGACGGCTCGGCGTTGCGGATAACGATCGTCGACGCCGATGCCGGCGAGCACTGCACAGCGCTTATGTCCCAGCACCCCGAGCTGGCCGAACTGTGCGAGCTGCGTCCCCTGCCGCTCGATCTCGACTCGCCCGGATTCCAGCGCGGCGCGATTGCGCTGGAGTTGGGAGATAGTCATGAGCCGACCGCGGCGTACGTGTGCCGAACTCCCGATACGCGTGCGATCGCCACGGGCCTCGCGCTCCATCGCCGCCCGGAGATGGCACGCGTGCCGATCGTAGTGGCGCTCTCGAGCGCTGCCGGCGTGGCGCGGACGATCGCCGACGCCGACCGTCCCCTACCGGGACTCGCCACGTTCGATGTCCTTCGAGGCTCGCTCGGCCCCGATCTGCTCCTGAGCGGGATGAACGAGGAGATCGCTCGCGCGACGCACTCGAGTTATCTGCTCACGCAGCGGGCGCTCGGGGTGACGCCGGAGACGAACTCGTCGCTGGTCCCGTGGGAGCAGCTGCCGGAGTCGCTCAAGCAATCCAACCGGCGCTTCGCCGATAGTGTCGGCGCGAAGCTTCAGGCCACCGGCTGCCGGCTGGTGCCCGCGGCGATGAACGAGACCGCGCGTGAGCTGTTCTCGGAGGCGGAGGTCGAGGAGCTCGCGCTGCTCGAACACGAGCGCTGGGCGGCTGACCTGCGCAAGGATGGCTGGCGTCCCACCACGGGCTCCAAGGACGCCGAAGGCAAGCTGCATCCGCTGCTGGTCAGCTGGGACGAGCTCAGTGAGGCCGAGAAGGAGAAGGACCGAGTCACGATCAGGGGGCTTGGAGGGGCGCTGATCCTGGCCGGTTTCGGGATCCATCGCGACAGCGCCGAGTCGCTCGCGCGAGAGCTGGAGCCGGGGGCGGCCCAGTAAGCGGGCTAGTCGGGTACGAGCGCCGCGATCGCGGGGTGGCGTCGCCCGTAGGCCCTCAGGCCGGCGTTGACGCTCGCGGTGACCGCGAGTGTGCGGCGCGCGCTCGTCCGTGTGAGCGGGCGGCCGGGGCGCAGTTGGGCGATCGCGGCAAGCGTCTGTCTGCGCAGCGCGGCCAGCGCCGGATCGTGTGGGGATGCGCTGCTCAGCTTGCGTTGCACCGAGGCAAGCGCGGCGCGGCCGGCATGTGGCTGACGGGAATAGCGGGCGTAGAGGACGGCGGCTGCCGCGGCGCGCACGCGTCCGGAGGCCTCGGCGATCTCGAAGTAGGCCGACCGGTCGGCGGAGGGGATCCGCGCCAACGCGCGGGCGCGCGCACTCTCGGCTTCGTCCGCCCGCTGTTGTGGCCTGGCGCCCGCCGGCCGCACAGCTCGATGGCCGCCACAGCCGCCAAGCACGAGCGCGGCGAGCAGCGCGGCGGTCGCGATCGGGCGCACGCCGGACACCGTAGCGGCCCGGCGTGAGCCAGCGAGCGCTGTCCCCTTCTGGACCCCGGATACCAATTGGTAGCGCCACAGATACCAACTGGTATTCGCACCATGGAAAGAGAGGATGGCCGCGCGACTGCGAAGTTCGCGTATCGCCCGGCGGCGGTCGCCTCCCGCCCGGCGGGTCGCCCGGACCATTCACCTAGTATTCACGCTGGGAATGAGGCGAGACGGCCATTCGCGCGCGGCATCGCCGCTTCGGCGCAAGCTGGCCCGCGCGCTCGCGCCCGCACTCGCGTTGGCATGCTCCGCCGCCGCGGTGCCGAACGTTCTCGCGGACGCGCCGCCGCGACCCGACGCGACGGTCCAGCCGCTGCACGACGGGTGCCAGCGCAACCCCGTCGGCCTGCTCACGTTCACGTCGCCCGAGTGGGTGTTCGTCAACCGCGACCCCAGCCCCAAGCTGGCCGAGGGGATCGTCCACACGACGAACCCCGCTACCGGTGATCTGCCGGAGACCCATCGTTCTTATGACTTCAACTGGAATCTCGACGTCGATCCGCAATACCAGTACCTCAACGGCGGCGACCCGCAGAAGAAGACCGGCAATTTCCAGTACTCGCCGCCGGACTACGGCCGCCTCCACGGCGAATGGGAGGAGGGGACGCTGGCCCCGTTCGCGCGGCCCACGGAGGGTGACAGGATGAAGGTCTGGGGCAGCTGGGTCTGGGACTGCGGCCACTGGGGCCAGAAGAGCTTTCGCGATCCGACCTATTTTCTTCCCGGCAGCGGCGAGACGCCGTTCACCGACAACGTGCCTGGGGAGGGGACCGAGTTCCACCCGCCGCGCGCCGTCGTGGTCACGCGCGCCAACTCCTACCGAGCGCGGACGACCGAGACGCAGGCGGACGCCTTCGTCTCGAGTGATGGCACGGGCGCTTATGCCGACGAGACGTGCGCGCTGGCGAACCCCGCGCCGACCGTCATCGCCTATCCACCGACGTACACGGCCTGCGACCAGATGGCGTCCTCGCTCCATCAGCCGGTCAACGACAGCGACTACAGCTTCTTCGTGCCCGCTCCGCCCAAACCGTCGCCAAGCGCGACGCTGCGCTACCACGTGGTGAACATGATCGACGGCAAGGGTCCGGAGGAGATAGTCAAGCCGCGCGCCGACGGCATCGACGTGACGATTCCGTTCAAGGGCTTCGGCGGTGCAGACGAGGCGCTCGCCTACGGCAAGAGCTTCTTCGTCGGCTGGAGCGAGCCCGACCCGCAGCCACCGGCCCACCTGCGCGTGGTATTCGAGAGCTTCACCGTCCACCACTCCCTGGACCCGAGCGTGGACGCCCCGGCACCGTCGTCGCCGACCGGCGCGATCGACGACCCGGGAGGCGAGTGGAACGTCTACGCCGACCTCAACGGCTCCTGGCAGTACCTCAACGCGTGGGAGCCGCGACTGATCTCGGTCAACGATGGCGACAACTTCAAGCTCGACCACCCGGTCGACATCTACGTCGCGCGCGGGCAGGGCGTGCGCCTGTTCATGGCCGGGCGGGAGTGCGACCTGCTGCGGATCGCTCCGTGCTCGGACTCGCACGAACAGGCAGACGACAACGACGGAATCGGCGAGGCGACGGCGACCTTCGCGTCGCCGTCGGCCGCCGTCGGCGAGCACACGCTTGCTCCCAAGGACGGTAACTACACGCTCAGCTACCGGGTCGAGCAACTGAGCGGCTCCGGGGCGGGGTCGGGCCCCGGAGCCGGCGGCGGCCCTGGCGGCAAGCGCTGCCGGCGCGCGCGTGGCCAGCGTCGGGCGCAACGGCGCGGCTGCGGCAAACAGCGCCGCCGGGGGCAGAAACGCCGTGGTCGTCGTGCCTAGCGCCACCCAGACGGTCGTCATCACCGGCGGCAACGCGGGACTGGGCGACGCCTGCGCGCGCGCGATCGCGCAGGCGCAGGCGGGATGGCTGATCGTGATCGCCAGTCGCGACGAGCGGCGCGGCGCCGACGCGGCCGCGCGGCTGAACGCCGCAGCCGGCGGGAGTGTCGCACAAGCGCTTACGCTCGACCTCGCCTCGCTGCGATCCGTTCGCAACTTTGCCGGCCAGCTCGCGAGCCGCGAACTCCCGCCGCTGCACGCGCTCGTCTGCAACGCCGGCCTTCAGATCGTCTCCGGCGTCAGCCAGAGCGAGGACGGATTCGAGACGACGTTCGCCGTCAACCATCTCGGTCACTGCGAGCTGATCCGGCTGCTGCTCGAGCAGCTCGTCGCGCCGGCGCGAATCGTGCTCGTCTCGAGCGGCACGCACGACCCGGCGCAGCGGACGGGGATGCCCGCTCCGCAATTGACAGATGCCCAGGCACTGGCGTCGCCCGAGCAACAGGCCGGCCCCGATGGCACGAGCGCTGCGACTGCCGGACGGCGGCGCTACACGACCTCGAAGCTCTGCAACGTGCTGACCACGTATGAGCTGGCGCGCCGGCTGCAGGCCGCCGGGCGTGGCGAGGAGATCACGGTCAACGCGTTCGATCCGGGGCTGATGCCCGATTCGGGGCTGGCGCGCGATTACCGTCCAATGCAGCGGGTCGCCTACCGGTTGCTGGCCCCGGCGCTACGGCTGATGCCGGGCGTCAACAGCGTCGCGGGCTCGGGCCGGGCGCTCGCCCGGCTCGTGCTCGATCCCGACCTCGCAGGCGTCAGCGGCACGTACTTCAGTGGAACGAAGCAGGTCCGCTCGTCGGCCGAGTCCTACGATGAGGAGAAGGCGCACAGACTCTGGGAGCAAAGCGAAGAGCTGATCGCGAGTGCCGGGCGGGCAGGGCCGAGCCCGAAGGAGTCCTAGGAGTCGCGGCCTCGCCGGACCCAGGCTCCGAGCGACCCGAGCCCGCAGCCGATCGGTGCCGTGAACAGGATGAGCACGATCGCGGGGTGGGGGATCGAGGTCTTCGCCTTGCCGCTGATCGCGTGCGCGAGCACCAGACCCGTGCCGAAGAGGATCCCCCCGATCGCGCCGCGCAGAGCGCCGTCTTCGACCCGCTCGTGCTCGAGCCCGGCGACGAAGCCGCCGACGACGGCGACCAGCGACAGCACCAGGTAGATCCCGCTGGAGATGCCGAGCACGATCCCGCAGACGAGGCCGAACAGCGCCGGAACGATGTAGGCGAGGACGATCTGCTGTTCGCGCGGACGTGAGAACAGGAGCGTCGGCATCGGCATGCTGGGGCGACCATATTGCAATCGGGCGACCCAGCGCCAGGCGACGGCGCCCAACCGGCCGGCGACAGCTAGGTTGCCGGGATGCACTCGGGCAGATCGAAAGCAAGCGGCACAGCCGCCCGCGCCGCCAAGACGGCTGCCCAATTGGGC
>DASZZG010000226.1:0-4959 GCA_035543355.1 Solirubrobacteraceae bacterium
CGCCTCGGCGATCTGTCCCTCGGCGTCCTGCATGATCGCCGACAGTGAGCCGTGCAGGATCCCCGGGCGCCCGCCGGCGGTCAGCGGCGCGCCGTGGCGCCCCGTTTCGAGGCCTTCGCCTCCGGCCTCGACGCCGATCAGCTCCACTTCGGCGTCGTCGATGAACGCGCTGAAGATCCCGATCGCGTTTGACCCGCCGCCGACGCAGGCGACGACGCGGTCCGGCAGCCGACCCTCGCGCTCGAGCAGCTGCGCGCGCGACTCGTCGCCGATCACGCGTTGGAGGTCTCGCACCAGCGCCGGGTACGGCGCCGGGCCGACGGCCGACCCGATCACGTAGTGCGTCCGCTCGACGTTGGTCACCCAGTCACGGATCGCGTCGGAGACCGCTTCCTTGAGCGTCCCGGCGCCGGCGGTCACGGGCGTGACGGTCGCGCCGAGCAGCTCCATCCGCTCGACGTTGGGTCGCTGACGACGCATGTCCTCGGTGCCCATGTAGACGGTGCACTCCAAGCCGAGCAGCGCGCAGGCGGTCGCCGCGGCGACTCCGTGCTGTCCGGCGCCGGTCTCCGCGATCACCCGCCGCTTGCCCATGCGCCGCGCGAGCAGCGCCTGGCCGATCGCGTTGTTGAGCTTGTGCGCCCCGGTGTGAAGCAGGTCCTCGCGCTTGAGGTAGACGGCATGCCCCAACTCTTCGGACAAGCGGCGTGCTCGATAGAGCGGGGTCGGCCGGCCGGCGTAGTCGCGCAGCAGCGCGGCCAGCTCGGCGCCGAAGCTGTCATCGGCGCGGGCCTCCGTCCACGCCTGCTCGAGCTCCGCCAGGGCGGGCATCAGCGTCTCGGGCACGTACTGCCCGCCGTAGGGCCCGAAACGATGCTCGACGGCGCTCAACTCACAGGCTCCGCAGCGCTCTCGGCGACAGCGGCGAAGAACGCCTCGAGCTTTGCCGGGTCCTTGCGACCGAGCGAGCCTTCCGTGCCGCTGGCGACGTCCACGGCGAACGGGGCGGCGGCGGCGATCGCGTCACCGACGTTGCCGGGCGTCAACCCGCCGGAGACGATCAGCGGGACGTTGTCGCGGCGATCGCGTACGAGTCCCCAGTCCCAGGTGACGCCGCTGCCGCCGCGCATTCCGCGCGCGCCGGAGTCGAGCAGGTGGTAGTCGACGCGATAGGGCCGCATCGCCCGCAGGTCGGCGGCCGAGCGCACGCGCGCCGCCTTGATCACACGACAGCCGGTGCGGCGCGCAACCTCGCGGCAGTACGCCGGGCCCTCATCCCCATGCAACTGCACCAGCGACAGCCCCACGTCCTCGGCGACCTTTACCACCCGCTCGATCGTGGCGTTGACGAAGACCCCGCAGACCTCCACTCGCCGCCGCAGCGAGCTGGCGATCAGGAGCGCATCGTCGTGTCGGCAGCGGCGTGGCGAGCGCGCATGGAATATCAGCCCGATCGCCCAGGCGCCGAGCTCCACCGAGCGTTCGGCGTCGGCGAGCTTGGTGATTCCGCAGATCTTCACGCGAGGCGCGAGCACCCTCACATCCTAGGCGCCGGGCTCGCGCCCCTTTTGTCCCGCGCTCTTACTTGGGCGCCTTGTTGGGACGCACGCCCAGCTTGACCGTCACGGTCAGGTGGTTCTTGCCGCGCAGCAGTCCCAGCTTGACCGTGTCTCCCGGCTTGCGTTGGTTGACGATGTTCGTGACGTCGTCGAACGACTTGACCGACTTGCCGTCGATCGACTGGATGATGTCGCCCCCGGTCGGCGGCAGCCCTCGGGGTGAGCCGGGGGGCGGCTTGGTCTGTCCGCCCTTGACCCCGGCCTTGTCGGCCGGACCGCCCTTGAGCACACTGCTGACGAGCGCGCCGCTGGAGACCGGCAGCTTGAGGCTCGACAGCGAAGCATCGATCGAGGCGCCGCTGATCCCGAGGTAGGCGCGCTGAATCGTTCCGCCCTTCTCGAGCTTCGCAAGCTCCTGCCTGGCGGTGTCGATCGGCACGGCGAAGCCGATCCCGATGCTGCCCTGTCCCGCCCCCCCAGTCTCGATCTGGGAGTTGATACCGATGACGCGGCCCGACGCGTCGATCAGCGGTCCGCCCGAATTGCCGGGGTTGATCGGCGCATCGGTCTGGATCACGTGGTCGATCGAGAAGCCGTTGGGAGCGTCGATCCGCCGCTGAAGCGCCGAGACGACGCCGGTAGTCAGCGTGCGGTCGAGCCCAAAGGGATTGCCGATCGCAATCGTCGGGTCGCCGACCTGGACATTCGACGATGTGCCGAGCTCGAGCGGTGCGAGCTTGATCCCGGCCGGCGGCTTGATCTGAAGGACGGCGAGGTCCGTCGAGGGGTCCCGGCCAACCACCTTCGCCGGGATCCGCTGTTTGTCCTCGAACGCGACGGTGATCGACATGCCTCCCTCGACAACGTGCGCGTTCGTGAGGATGTAACCCTTCTTGTCCAGCACGATGCCCGATCCGCTGACCTCCTGTCCCCGCTGTACCGGC
Organism: Solirubrobacteraceae bacterium; assembly: GCA_035543355.1. Lineage (GTDB taxonomy): Bacteria > Actinomycetota > Thermoleophilia > Solirubrobacterales > Solirubrobacteraceae > DASZZG01. The sequence goes on from DASZZG010000226.1 coordinate 2,504, forward strand.
GGCCCGAACAGCCCGAATATCGAGGGGGTCTTGCTGACGACCTGGGCGCGGATGAACACGACGCCGGGGGCGTCGCGCTTGTAGATATCGCGCGCGGTCAGGCCTGCCGCGCTCTTGCCCGCCATCGCGGCGACCGGCGCCTGGCGGATTACGGTGGTCGTCTTCTTGTCTCTGGTGACTCCGCCCAGCGCGACGACCACGACGGCGACGATAGCGCCACCGAGCAGTGCAGAAATAAGCGAGGCGCGGTTCATTCGGAGCGCAAGTCTGAGTGAACTGGATCAAGCTGCTCTAAAAGCTCGACCATCAAGGAGATCATCGATCCAGGCGCTGCGTCAGCTCACGGCAGGCCGCTTCGATGTCGTCGGCGCGCATCAGCATCTCGCCGATCAGCACGGCGGCGACGCCTGCCCGCTGGAGCGCGGCCAGCTCGGCGGGCTCGCTGAAGCCTGACTCCGAGACGACCGTGATCGCATCGGGCACACGTTCGAGCAGCTCGTAGGTGCGACTGACATCGACCGAGAAATCTCCCAGATCGCGGTTGTTGATGCCGATCAGCCGGCTGCCGAGCTCGAGCGCGGCATCGAGCTCGCGCGCGTCGTGGACCTCGACCAGGACGTCCAGCCCGACAGCGTCCGCTGCCACGAACAGCCGGCTCAGATCGTCGCGCTCGAGCGCCGCAACGATCAGCAGGACGGCGTCCGCGCCAGCCTGGACCGTTTCGTAGAGCTGGTAGGGGTCGACCACGAAGTCCTTGCGCAGGATCGGTAGCGTGCTCGCGCCGCGCGCCTCACGCAGGTCATCGAGCGAGCCGCCGAAGTGCTCGGCCTCCGTCAGGATGGAGAGCGCTGCCGCGCCGCCGCGCTCGTAGGCGCCGACGATCTCGCTCAGCGGCAGGTCTGCGCGCAACAAGCCGGCGGACGGCGAGCGGCGCTTGTGCTCCGCTATCAGCGCCAGGCCGGGTGCCCGCAGGGCGGCCTCGAACGATCGCGCGCCCGCGCGCGCCTCCGGCTCATCGAGCGGGACCTCTCGCTTGCGCCTGGCCACCTCGGCGCGCGTCGAGGCCACGATGCGCTCGAGCACGCTCACGGCGCCAACTCGACGCTGCGCGCCAGATAGCGCTCGAGCGTGTCGGCGGCGGCTCCCGAGTCGATCGCCTGCTCGGCTGCGCGCACTCCCGCGCCGAGGCTGTCCTGCCTGCCGCTGGCATAGATCGCGGCTCCCGCGTTGAGGACCGACACGGCGCGCGCGGGTCCCTGCTCGCCGGCGATGACACGCCGAGTGATTCGCGCATTGTCCTCGGCGTCGCCACCCGCGATCTCGTCGCGGGCGCAGCGTTCGAGCCCGACCTCCTCGGGCCCCACCGTGTAGCGGTCGAGCTTCGCGCCGTTGACCTCGACGACATGCGTCTCAGCGCATGCGCTCAGCTCGTCGAGGCCGTCCTCGCTCGAGACCACGAGCGCGCGCTGGGCGCCGAGCAGTGCCAGCGCACCGGCGATCGTGTCGACGAAGCGCTCGTCGGAGACGCCAATCAGCTGGCGTGTCGCCCCGGCCGGATTGGTCAGCGGTCCGAGGAAGTTGAAGATCGTGCGTACCGCAAGCTGCTTGCGCACGGGCACGACGAAGCGCGTCGCCTGGTGGTGCAGCGGCGCGAACATGAAGCCGAAGCCGACGTCGCGGATGCACTGGCCGACGGCATCCGGAGCGAGGTCGATGCGCGCCCCCAGGGCCTCGAGCAGGTCAGCCGACCCCGACCGGCTGGTCGCCGAGCGGTTGCCGTGCTTGGCCACCACGCAGCCGGCGCCCGCGGCGATCAGCGCGGCGGTCGTCGAGACGTTGAAGGTCGGCCACCCGCCTCCGGTTCCCGCGGTGTCGACCAGGTCTTCGCGCCCCACCTCGACCGGTGTCGCGAGGGCGCGCATCGTGCGCGCGAGCCCGACCAGCTCGTCGACGGTCTCGCCCTTGGTCCTCAGGGCAATCAGGAACCCGGCGATCTCGACCTCCGTGGCCTCGCCCGCCATGATCTGGGCGAGCACCTCACCGGTTTCCTCGACGCCGAGGTCGCGTCCCGACGCGAGCGCATCGATCGCCTGGGTCAACGTGGGGTTAGTCAAGAGGGCTCACTGCTCGAGAAAGTTGGCGAGCAGTCGCTTGCCGCCGTCGGTCAGCACGGACTCGGGGTGGAATTGAACGCCGAAGGCGGGCAGCTCGCGATGGCGCACGGCCATCACCACCCCGTCGGCGCTGGCTGTCCGATCGAGCGCGTCGGGCAGGGGCTCGGCCACTACGAGCGAGTGGTAGCGCCCGACCGTAAGAGGACTCGGCAGCCCCGCGAACAGCAGGTCGCCGGAATGCTCGATCTCGGTGGTCTTGCCGTGCACGGGCTCGTGGCGGATCACACGGCCGCCGAACGCCTGCGCCAGGGCCTGGTGTCCGAGGCAGACGCCGAGCAGCGG
>DASZZG010000227.1:0-3098 GCA_035543355.1 Solirubrobacteraceae bacterium
GGACGAGCAGGGCCTCGTCAAAGTCGATGGCGCGATGCGCACGTCGCGCAAGGGCGTCTACGCGATCGGCGATCTCGTCGCCGGGCCGGCGCTGGCCCACAAGGCCTCCGACGAGGGGCTGATCGCGGTCGAGGACGCGACCGGCCTCGAGACGCATCCGCTGAGCTACATCGACATCCCGCGGGCCACATTCTGCAAGCCGAACGTCGGCTCCTTCGGACTCACCGAGGAGCAGGCGCGCGAGCAGGGAGCGGACGTCGTGGTCGGCAAGGTGCCTTACGGCGCCGTCGGGGCCGGGACGGTCTACGGCGACCGCAGCGGATTGGTCAAGATCGTCGGTGAGACGAAGTACGGCGAACTGCTGGGCGCCCACATCGTGGGAACGAAGGCGACCGACCTGATCCAGGAACTCGTCAACACCCGAGCGCTCGAGGGTGGCTTCGCCGAGGTAGCGCGCATCGTGCACGGTCACCCGACGCTGTCGGAGGCCGTGATGGAAGCGGCGCGCGCCGCGGACGGCTGGCTGATTCACGGGTGATCCCGTTGAGCGGCGAACGCCCCGTCTTTCACTACGACCTCTCGAGCCCCGAGTCCTACCTGGCCGCCGAGCGCGTCAACTCGGCCCTGCCCGAGCCGCCGCTGTGGCAGCCGATCCTGCTCGCCGACCTTCCTGGCGCGATCGGCCCAGGCGCATTCCGCTGCGCCGACGAGCGCGAGGTCCACATGGCCCACCTCGAGCAGCGGGCGGCGGCACAGGGCCTGCTCGCCCTGCGCTGGCCCGATCCCTGGCCCACCGACGTCTCGTTCGCGATGCGCGCCGCGCAGTACTGCACCCAGATCGGGCGGGGCGTGGCGTTCGCCCAGGCGGCGTTTCGCCAAGCCTTCGCCGGCGGGCGGGACCTGTCGGTGGTCGACAACGTGTGCATCGCCGCGGCGGCCTGCGAGCTGCACCCGGCCGCGCTGATCAAGGGTGCCGAGCTACGCTCGACGCGCGAGGGGCTGGCGCGCGCGACGCAAGCGGCGGCGAAGCTCGGCGTCAGGGAAGTGCCGGCGGTGGCGGTGGGGGAGCGGCTGTTCAGCGGCGACCTCGCGGTCGAGCACGGCGCGGCCACACTCGGCGCCCCGGCGTGAAGGCCAACCGCGCCTATCGGCTGATCGTGACGCGCGGCGGCGCGGGACCGGCATGGCTCGCGGGCACCGACCGGATCGACCACATCGAGGTGGTCGAGATCGACAGCGGCGAGGTTGTGCTGTTCTGGGACCTCGACGCGCGCGCCGCGGCCCGGCTTCAGCGCAGGCTGAAGGCCGATCTGTCACAGCTCGACGGCGAGCAGTTCGTTGCCGCCTGGCAGGACACGCAGGAGCCGCCCGCGCCCGCGACGCCCTGACGTCGCGCTCGCCCACGCGCGCTCCGCTACTGTGGCCCTGGAGCGCAGCCACCGTGGCTACAAGCGATACACGCCCGCAAACGCACGATCTCCCAGCCCCCGAGCAGGCGCGCGAGTGGCTCGCCACGATGATGCTGATCCGCCGCTTCGAGGAGCGCGCGGGCGAGATGTACGCGAAGGCGAAGGTCGGCGGCTTCCTGCATCTGGCGATCGGCGAGGAGGCGACGATCGTCGGCGCCGCGCGAGCGCTGCGCGACGACGACTACCTGATCTCCACCTATCGATCGCACGGGCACGCGCTCGCGCGCCGCACGAGCCCCGACCGCGTGATGGCCGAGCTGTTCGGTCGCGAGGACGGCGTCTCACGCGGGCGTGGCGGCTCGATGCACATCTTCGATCTCGAGCGCCGCTTCATGGGCGGCTACGGAATCGTCGGCGGCAACCTGCCGATCGCCGCCGGCATCGCGCTCGCGTCGGACTACGCCGAGCGCGACGAGGCGACGCTCTGCACGTTCGGCGATGGCGCGTGCAATCAGGGAACGTTCGGCGAGACGCTCAACCTCGCGGCCCTGTGGCGGCTGCCGGTCGTCTTCATGGTCTCCAACAACCAGTTCGGCATGGGGACGGCGCTCGAGCGCCACTCGGCTGTGATCGAACTGCGCTCGCGCGGCGAAGGCTTCGGCGTACCGGGGATGAGCTGCGACGGGATGGACGTGCTCGACACCTACGCCGTTACCTCCGAGGCGCTTCGCCGTGCTCGCGAAGAGCGCCAGCCGATCCTCGTCGAGGCGGTCACCTATCGCTACCGCGGCCACTCGATGGCCGATCCGGAGGAGTACCGAACGAAGGAGCAGGTCGAGCAGTGGCGCCGGCGCGATCCGATCGAGACCTTCGCGGCGCGACTGATCGAGGAAGGTGTGCTCGACGCGGACGACCGTGAAGCGCTCGACGCCGCCGCGGTGACCCGCGTCGACGAGGCGACCGCATTCGCCGACGAGTCGCCGTTTCCCGAGCCCACGTCGCTGTACGACGATGTCTACGTGCTGAGCGACCAGGTCACCGGCTGGTACTCGGTCGACGAGCGCTCCGCCGGAGTGCACAGGGGCGAGGAGGAGCGCACGCTCGATCCGTCCGAGCTCGGGCCGACCGACGACTACGACAAGGCGATCGCCGCGGCGCTCGAGGGCTCGGAGGAGGAGCGCCCGGCGGACGACGCCCAGATCGATCCCGAGAGCCCGGGCAGGATCTCGAGGGGCGAGAGCTGATGGTGGAGATGCGCTACCGCGAGGCGCTCAACCTCGCCCTGCGCGAGGAGATGCGGCGCGACGAGAGCGTCGTCCTGATGGGCGAGGACATCGGCGTGTTCCAGGGGGCCTTCAAGGTCACCGCCGGGCTGCTCGAAGAGTTCGGCGAGCGGCGCGTGCGCGACACGCCGATCTCCGAGAACACGATCGTCGGCATGGGTGTGGGCGCGGCGATCGTGGGGCTGCGGCCGGTGGTCGAGCTGATGACGGTCAACTTCTCACTGCTTGCGCTCGACCAGATCGTCAACTCGGCCGCCCACATCCACTACATGTTCGGCGGTCAGGTGAAGGTGCCGCTCGTCATCCGGATGCCCCAGGGCGCCGGGCACCAGCTCGGGCCGACGCACTCCCATTGCTTCGAGGCGCTCTACCTCCACGTTCCCGGCTTACTCGTCGCCGCGCCCTC
>DASZZG010000228.1:0-3577 GCA_035543355.1 Solirubrobacteraceae bacterium
GCCCTTTACAACCGCGAGAACCTCGCTTGCGACAATCTGACCATGAGTCGCCAGACCGAATGGCTTCCCCCGGCGCCGGGCCCGCCCGCGCCTCCCCCACCCCAGCCGCCGTTCCCGCCCGCGCCCGCGACGCTTACGGCCGACCAGCGGCAGGCCGCTGAGGCGCTCGGCCAGGAGCGCCGATCGTTCTGGCGGCGCGTCGCCAGCGGCGCCGCGGCGGTAGGCGCGCTGATCGCGAGCTTCGCCGCGAAGTTCAAGGCGCTGCTGCTGCTGCTGCCGAAGCTCAAGCTGCTGACGACGTCCGGCACGGCGCTCGTGTCCGTCGCCGCGTACTCGCTGTTCTGGGGCTGGAAGTTTGCGGTCGGCTTCGTCCTGCTGCTGTTCGTGCACGAGATGGGCCACGTGATCCAGCTGCGCCGCGAGGGAGTCAAGGCGAGCGCCCCCGTCTTCATCCCGTTCCTCGGCGCGGTCATCTGGGCGAAGGAGCTCGGCGGCAACGCGCTGGCCGAGGCGCGCGTCGGACTCGCCGGCCCGATCCTGGGATCGCTCGGCGCGCTGGCGTTCGTCCCGCTCGCGTCGGCCACCCACAACAACCTCTTCCGCGCGCTCGCGTACACGGGCTTCCTGCTCAACCTCTTCAACCTGCTGCCCGTCCTGCCGCTCGACGGCGGGCGCGCGATGGCGGCGATGGCGCCGTGGATGTGGTTCCTCGGCTTCGCCGCGCTGATCGCGCTCGTCTTCATCGCGCCCAACCCGATCCTGCTGCTGGTGCTCGTATTCGGCGGTCTAGAGACCTGGCGTCGCTGGCGCCTGCGACGCAGCGACAGCCCCGAGGAGCAGGCCTACTACCGCGTCAAGCCCAGGGATCGCGCGCTCGTCGCCGCCGTCTATCTCGGCCTGATCGCGCTGCTCGCGTTCGGCATGAGCGCGACCTACCTCCAGCGCACGCTCTAGCGCTGCTCTTCGCGCAGCGCGCGGTCGATCTCGCGCTTGGCATCGCGCCGGCGGATCGTCTCGCGCTTGTCGTGAATGTCCTTGCCCTTGGCGAGCGCGATCTCGATCTTCGCCCGTGGACCGGAGAAGTAGATCCGCGTCGGCACCAGCGTCAGTCCGCGCTCACGCGTCTTGCCGATCAGCCGATCGATCTCGCGCCGGTGCAGCAGCAGCTTGCGCTCGCGCTCCGGCTCGTGATTGGCGCGACTCGCCGGTTCATACGGCGGGATGTGGACGTTGTGCAGCCAGACCTCGCCATCGTGGACGGCCGCGAAGCCGTCCTTGATCTGCGCCTTGCCGCCACGCAGCGACTTGACCTCGGTGCCAGTGAGGGCGATCCCGCATTCGAAGCGTTCGAGCAGCTCGAAGCGAAAGGCGGCCTGCCGGTTGGTGGCGACATCGCCGGGCGCCGCCTTGCGCTTGCCCTTCTTGGCCATAACTACTAGAGGCTGACAGGATCGAGGTCGACTCTCCCACGCGCGGCCTCCACGCGCTGCACCGTCACCTCCACCGCATCGCCGAGGCGCAGCGTGCGAGCGCTGCGTTGCGCAACCAGGATCGTGCCCTCCGGGTTGAGCTCCCACCACTCACCGCGCAGCCGCCTGACCGGCAGCATTCCCTCGTAGCCATCGCCGAAGGCGATGAACGCGCCGGCCGCGATCAGTCCTACCACCTCCCCGTCGTAGGGATGCTCCCAGCCGCGCTCGAACAGCTCGCGCTCGAGCAGGAAGCAGTGGGCGATGTCGTCGGCCTTGCGCTCGAGCGTCATCGCCTCGCGTTCGCGCGCCGACGCCCACGCCGCGGTCTCTGCCAAGCCCGCCGCTCGGGGGGCGGGCTCGTCGCCACCAACCGCGGCCAGCACGGCGCGGTGGCAGACGAGATCGGGATAGCGGCGGATCGGCGACGTGAAGTGGCAGTAGCACGGCGACTGCAATCCGGCGTGGCCGATGTTGCGCGGCGAGTAGACGGCCTGACGAAGCGAGCGCAGCACCAGCGAGGTGAGCGCGAGCCGGCCGCGTCCCGTACGGCGAACGTGGGCGTCCACGAGGCGTGAGATCTCGCCGACGGCGTCGGCGGCCTGCTGCCGGCTCAGATGCTTCGTCAGCGGCGGCGTCGCTACGCCGAGCGACGCCAGCTGCTCGACCAGGAACTCGATTCGCGCCGGCTCGGGACGCTCGTGAACGCGATACAGCGCCGGCACGCGCTGGCGCTCGAGCAGCGTTGCGACCTGCTCGTTGGCGGCGATCATCAGGTGCTCGACCAGGCGATGCGACTCGGTCTGCACCACGCTTTGAGCCCCGGTGACCGCGCCGGCGGCGTCGAAACGAAACTCGGGCTCGGGAGAGTCGACGATCAACGCTCCGCGCTCCGCGCGCTTGGCGGCCAAGGCGGCGGCCGCCTCGCGCGCGGCTTTCAGCGGCCCAGCCCACGGATCGAGCGCGGGTTCCTTGCCCGCGAAGATGCGATCGACGCGGTCGTAGTCGAGTCGGGCGTCCGAGCGGATCAGCGATCGGTAGACCGCCGAGCGCTTGACTTGCGCGCCGTCGAAGTCGAGCTCGACCGTGACGGCCAGCCGGTCCTCACCAGCCACCAGTGAGCAGGCCCCATTGGACAGCGCCGCGGGCAGCATCGGCTCGACGGCGCCCGGGACATAGACGCTCGTGCCGCGGCGATGCGCTTCGCGATCGAGCTCGGAGCCAGGCATGACGAATGCGGAGACATCGGCGATGTGCACCCAGACTCGCCAGTGATCGGCGCCGCGCGGCTCAGCCGAGATCGCGTCGTCGAAGTCGCGTGCGCTGGCCGGATCGACGGTGAACGTCGCGAGCTCGCGCAGATCGCGACGCTCGCCCCCGCCGGATACCGACTCGGCCACCCGCTCGGCCTCCTGCTCGACCGGGCGTGCAAACGCCCGCGACAGACCGTGGTCGAGCATCAGCCCCTCGAGCACGTCGCGCGTCACGTCGGGACGGCCGATCCGGCGGATCACGCGCGCGTGCCCACGGCCCTGCCCGCCGGTGCGCAGCAGCACGAGATCTCCAGGCCCGGCCTGACGGTCGCGCTCGACCACGAACTGGCGTCCGCGTTCAAAGAACGGCATTGCCGTCAGGAAGCGGCCGCGCTTCTCGAGCACGGCGACGATCCCCGGACCGTCGCTCACCGCAACGAAGGCGCGAGCGCGCGCAGCGCGGCGTCGAGCTGCACGTCGCGCTTGCCATTGGGCCGCCCCGCCACCGTGATGTCGGGCTTGATGCCCGCCCCCTGGCGGACCCCCCCGCCGCCGAGGTTGCGCCCCTTGGGCGTGAAGTACTCGCCGACCGTGATGTCGAGCGCCCCGCCGTTGGGCAGCGGCTCGACCTCCTGGAAGACGCCCTTGCCGAACGTCGGCGTGCCGACGACGCGCGCGCGCTGGCCGTCCTGAAGCGCCCCGGCGACGATCTCCGCCGCCGACGCCGTCGAGTGGTTGACCAGCACGACGACCGCAACGCGAGCGGCGATCGCGCCCCCCTGGGCGTGGTAGGTATGTCGCCCCCGGGTGCGACCGGCGGTGGTCACGATCGCACCCTTGGGAACGAACACGCTG
>DASZZG010000229.1:0-4349 GCA_035543355.1 Solirubrobacteraceae bacterium
CCGGCGCGGACAACCTCAAGGTCACCACGCCGCTAGACCTCTCGGTCGCAGAGCAGCGCCTGGCGCAGCGATGCTGACCGACTATCACGTCCACCTTCGCCCCGACTCGATCGATGCGACGGCGGCGCGGCATTTCACCGCCGAGAACGCGCAGCGCTACCGGGCCGTGGCGACCGACCGCGGGATCACGGAGTTGGGCGTCGCCGAGCACATCCATCGATTTCGCGACGCGCTCGACGTTTGGCAGCATCCATTCTGGCGCGAGTTCGCGCACGACGACCTCGGCGCATACTGCGAGTTCGTGCGCTCGCAGACCGACCTGCGCCTCGGCATCGAGGCGGACTTCCTGCCTGGCCGCGAGGACGCGCTGGCCAAGCTGCTCGACGCCTGGGAGTGGGACTACGTCATCGGATCGGTCCACTTCCTCGGCGACTCGGCGGTGGACTACGAGGGCTTCGACGTTTGGACCTCGCGACCCGATCCCGAGCGCGTCTGGCGACGCTACTTCGAGACGTTGGGCGAGGCGGCCGCGAGCGGGTTGTTCGACATCCTGGCCCACCCTGACCTCGTGAAGGTTTGGGGAGGCGAGCGTCCCCACCCTGAAGGGGACCTACGCCGTTTCTACGAGCTCGCCATGCACGGGATCGCCTCGTCGCGGATAGCGATCGAGGTCTCCACGGCCGGGCTGCGCAAGCCGGTCGCCGAGCTCTACCCGGCGCCGGAGCTGCTCGAGTGGTGCGTCGAGGCCGGCTGTCCGGTCGCACTCTCCAGCGACGCGCACGTCGCCGAGGACCTCGGGCGCGGATACGACGGGGCGCTCGCACTGCTGGACGCGGTCGGCGTCAGCGAGCTGGCGGTGTTCGATCGTCGCGAGCGGCGGCTGGAGCCGATCCGATGATCCGCACGGGCATCGGCTATGACTGCCATGCCTTCGCTGCCGGACGCCGCCTGGTGCTCGGGGGAGTCGAGCTGGACGCGGAGCGCGGGCTGGCCGGCCATTCCGATGCTGACGCGCTGACGCACGCGATCATCGACGCGCTGCTCGGCGCGGCGGGCCTGGGGGACATCGGGCAGCATTTCCCCGACGACGACGAGCGCTTCCGCGACGCCGACTCGATCGAGCTGCTGCGCGACGTGGTGGCGATGGTCGAGGAACGCGGCCTGGCGATCCTCAACGTGGACGCGACGGTGCTGATGGAGCAACCCAAGCTCGCGCCCGATCGCGACGCGATCCGCGGGCGGCTCGCGCATGCGCTCGATCTCGCTCCGGACAGGGTCAACGTCAAGGCGACGACCGGGGAGGGGATGGGCTTTATCGGCCGCGGCGAGGGCGTCGCCGCGCTGGCGGTCGCCACGCTGGAGGATCCTCCCGGGGCGGGCCCGTCCGGCGACGAGTGAAGCGCGCCGAGGCGCGGCGGGCGTGATCGGCCGGGCAAATCGGTTCGTCCCGGGTGGCTTGGCGGGCTCTGCTCAGGCGCGGATCACGGCTACCGAGGCGAACGCGCTGAAGTCGGCGTCCTGGGTCACGACGGCCGCGTCGTGGCGTAGCGCGGTCGCGGCAATCCATGCGTCGTGCCGGCGGAGCTTTCGGCCGGCGCGGAGCTCTTCGTCGGCGATCCGCGCGAAGCACGAGGCCGTCTGATCGTCGATCGTCAGCAGCGGGTACTCGGCGCGGACGCGCGACAGCGTCGCGAGCCGCATCGCTCGTGTGGCAGCGTCAGCTGCGCGCAGGACGCCGAGCTCGAGCTCGGCCGCGGTCACGACGGATACGGCGATCTCGTCAGGTAGCTCTCCGAGCGGACGCCCGGCTTCGCGCGCGATGAAGACCGAGGTATCTGCGATCGCGCGGCTCACGACTCTTCGATCAGCGCGCCACGAACCTCAGCCAAGTCGTGAAGGAGTCCGGGGTCGGCGCCGGCCTCTGCGACGATCTGCCGCAGCGCGTTTGCCGGGATCCATGGGCTGCGGGCGACGGCGTGCGGCACGATGTCGGCCACTGGCGTCCGGTTTACCGTGAGCGACAGCCGCTCGCCGGAGCGCACCGCGGCAACCACTTGCGCCGTGTGATTGCGCAGCTCTCTGACTGAGATCTCGCGGGTCACGGCCGGGTAGCGTAGCATCTAGTGCGACGGATTGCTACGCAGGTGGGACGCCTGCTCTATCGGCACAGGGAAGCGACGCCCTCGGCAATTCCCGCCGAGCGCTGGACGGCGTCACACATGACGCGCTGGCCGGTGACTCGGAGAAGCTGTGGCCAGCGCCGAGGACGTTGCCGACGTTAGGAAGGACGCGGCCGACGAGAAGGGCGAGGCGAATCAGCGAGGGAGCCGTTCCGCACGCCCCGACAGGCTCGCAAATCGTCCCGAGCAGGCACGTGGTCGGCGCCGGCACGGACGCCTGCTTGTTTGGAGAAGCGTCTGCTGTTCGTCTGACGCGAGCAGGCGTTAGGACGGTCTGTTCGACAGGGTCGCGGTCAACTCGGTGACGATTTCGCTGGCTGGCTGGGTACGCGTGACGGCATCGACGGACTCGCCCGCGTAGAGCGCCATCGCGGCTACATCACCCCGCGTCTGGCGCGTCGGCGGCCGCGGGTCGAATCGGTGGAGCTCCTGGTCACCGAACGCGCCCGCCACGGGGCGATCGAGTTGCTGGGCCGCCTCTACGGCTGAACGCAGCACGCGGTGCGGCGCGTTCGGCCAGTCAACCACGAACGTCTCGGTCAGCACCGTGTCTGCCGCCGACGCGGCGATCAGCAAGTCCACGTACAACGGGTGCGCAGCCGATTCCGCGGCTGCGACAAACCGCGTGCCGACCGCGACGCCGCCCGCGCCGCCCGCCATGAGCTCGACGAACCGCTCAGCCGTTCCAACTCCGCCCGCCGCGAGGACGGGGACGTCAATAGCGGCGAGCGTTTCGGCAAGCACGTCGTCGAGGCGCTGCGTGCCGCGAATATGGCCACCAGCTTCGATCCCCTGAGCCACCACGAAGTCGCAGCCGGCTTTGACCGCCGCGACGGCCTCGGCCGCGGAGCCCGTCTGCCACGCAACGCGCGCGCCGCGCGCTCGCGCGACGCGCACGAGCTCCGGATCCGGATCGCCGTAGAAGAATTCAACGACCTCGGCCAGGGCGCCGGCAGCCTCGACCGCGTCGCGCGTGACGAACGGCATCAGGAAGCCGATTCCGACCGGTCCGGGAGTGAGGGCGCGCGCGCCCTCCATGCGTCGCTCCACCTCAGCGGCCGAGCGGGGGTTGGCGATCATCCCCAAGCCGCCCGCCTCCGACACGGCGGCCGCCAGCGCCGGCGATCCAACCGGGCCGCCCAGTGGGGCCAGCTGGATCGGAAGCCGGCAACCGACAAGGTCCGTGAAGGCAGTCATCGTGACCACCGTATAAGCGGCGTGGTGCCGCGCGCGTCACCGATCACGATCAGCATGCCCGCCGGGGTCAGCGCAGAGCGCGACCATCGCACGCAGACCTCGCGCTCGTCGAGCATCCGCAAGCCGAGCGCGGACGCCTCAGCGCCGCAGAGACTGCCGCTCCTCGACGAACGCGAGCGTCACCGTGGTCGCGCAGGGCGCGCCGGCGGCGGACGAACATTGGGCGCTTGCACCCGGGCCGAAACCGAGCGTCCTGCTGTCCGCGCAAACCGGGTCGGCCCGGCTCCGTCGTCGGGATGCTCGTTGGCCGGCGAAAGCAGGTGCCTCTCGGCGGCAGCGTGCGGTGGGAGGGCGAAGCGGGTGGTGAACCGGCTTGCCCCCGGCTGACTACCATGGGCCTGTGAGCGGCCGCAGAGTGCCCGGTGGGGTGGTGCATAAGCTGCCCGCGGACCTGCGTAAGGCGCTGATCGCCAACGCCACGGCACTCGCTGCCTGGAAGGACATCACGCCCTTGGCCCGCAACGAGTTCATCTGCTGGGTCGAGGATGCCAAGCAGGCGACCACCCGAGAGCGCCGCATCCGGCGGACCCAGGAGGAACTGGAGGAAGGCCAGCGCCGGCCCTGCTGCTGGCCGGGGTGCAAGCACCGCGACCGCACCGGCAGGTAGGAACAGTCGTCTCACTGAGACGTCCTCCATAGGCTTGCGTACCCAGCTATGACCCGATTGAGCCGAGCAACTCATCGCTGGTCTCTTCAGACCAATGGGCGGCGCGTTCCCGCCAGCCGATCGGCAACCGAGAGACGCTGTAGCTGGAGCCGTCGTGTCGCTACAGTCGAGCGCATGACGATCCAACGCATGGAGCACGTGGGCATCGTGGTCGACGACCTCGCGGCCGCGACGGCGTTCTTCGTCGAGCTCGGACTCAAGCTACAGGGCGAGGGGCCGGTCGAGGGCGGTTGGGTGGACCGCGT
>DASZZG010000230.1:0-2886 GCA_035543355.1 Solirubrobacteraceae bacterium
GCGCGTGGGCTGCGAGCGGCGCCACGTCGCGGACGCCGAGGCGGCGCCGCAGCCATTCCGCGTCCTCGACCAGGTGATCGAACAGAAACGCGAAGCCCTCCGTCACCGAGCTGTCGCCGAGCTGACGGAACTCGAACGCAAGCGACGGGTCGACCGCCGCGTAGTGCTGCGCGTGGCCGCCCTCGTGCAGCAGCGCGACGTAGTCGTCGCGCCCGCCCACGGGGCCGATGACGAGGTAGACCTCCTGCGGGACCCGCACCGGAGCGCAAAAGGCGCGCGGCGACTTCTTCGGCCGTCGCTCGACGTCCAGCGTCACGTTGGCCCGGGCAGCGACGTCGATGCCGAGACCCTTCAGCGTCTGCTCGAACGACGGCAGCAGACCCTCGGCGGGAAAGAGGGAGTCGAACGCGACCGCCCGATGAAACCAGGGCAGGTCGGAGCGGCGAAGCCGATCCAGCGTGACGCCGGCGGTCCGTTCGAGCTCGGGCTCGACGATCGATGCGTAGACCTCGTCGCTGGCCCGGGAGAACACGGCGGTCTGGCGCTCGAGCCCCTCGAGGTCGATCCTCTTGAGCTCGCCGAACATCTCGCGATAGCTGCGCCAGCCGAGCTCGCGCGCGAGCGCATGCGCCTGCTCGAGCGCCTCCCGGGCGAGCGGATTGAGCTGCTCGTCGATCGCCTCCAGGCGCGCCTGCTCGAGGCGCTCACGGCGCTCGCGGTCTGCTTCGTTGGACTGCACGAACGCCGCCTCGCGATAGCCGACCGTGTCGCCGTCGACCTCGATCGTCAACGTCGCCTCCCGCCGCGCCAGCTCGGCCTCGGTCGTTTTGGTCGCCTGGCCGATGAAGCCTTCGACGCAGAACTCGAGTAGCGCCGCGAGTCGCCGCCGCTCGTCGTCGCCGCTGGAATGGGCGGCGATCGCGCGCAGCTCGTCCACCGCCGCGCGATCGAACAGCGGCGCATGGCGTTCGTAGATCGGCTCGATCGCCAGGTCATGCTTGAGGCCCGCGAAGTGCTCGTAGTACTCGCGGCTGCACTCGCAGACGAATGCCTCGGCTTGCGTGCGGTAGGCGGCGAGGTCCACGACGCTGCCATCCTAGGTGGCGATGTCGAGCCCCGAGACAGCCTCGAGTCCCGCCGCGCCGCGCCCGCGACGCGGCGACGAGCTGGAGCTGACCGTCGACTCGCTCGCCTTCGGCGGCGCGGGCGTCGCGCGCCTCGACGGCTACGTCGTCTTCGTCCACGACGCGTTCCCTGGAGACCGTGTGCGCGCCCGCGTTCAGCGCTCCAAGCGCGCCTACGCGGAGGCGCGCGCCGTTGAGCTGTTGACCCCCGGCCCCGATCGGGTGGCGCCGCTGGCCGATCATCCCGGCGCTCCCTGGCAGGTGCTCTCCTACGATCGCCAGCTCGAGGTCAAGTCGGCACAGGTCGACGAGGCGCTGCGCCGCATCGGGCATCTCGATGGCTACGCGCTCGCGCCGATCCTGCCCGCCGTCGCGCCCTGGCGCTACCGCAACAAGCTCGAGTACTCATTCGGCCGGGACGAGTCGGGTGGCCTCGTCTGCGGCTTTCACACTCCCGGTCGCTGGGACCGCGTCGAGTCGCTCGACGACTGCCTGCTGGCCTCCGAACCCGGAAACGTGCTGCGCGAGCAGGTCGTCGCGTTCGCGCGCGAACAGGGGCTCCAGGCGCACGACAGGCGTTCGGGAAGCGGCTTCCTGCGCAACCTCGTGGTGCGCGAGGGTCGGCGAACAGGCCAGCTCCAGGCGCGCCTCGTGACCGGACCGGGCGAGCTGGACACCGCCGCGCTGGTCGCCGCGGTCACGTGCGACTCGCTGCTGTGGACCGAGACGGAGGCGCTCGCGGAGACGACCACCGGCGGGCGCACGAGCCTGCTCGCCGGGTCCGACGCGATCGACGAGGAGCTGGGCGGCCTGCGCTTCAGGATCTCACCCGAGGCGTTCTTTCAGACCAACACCGAGATGGCTGAGCAGCTCTACGGCATCGTTGGCAGGCTCGCCGAGCTCGAGGGGCACGAGCGCGTGTACGACCTCTATTGCGGTTCGGGGACGATCGCGCTGACGCTCGCGACGCGTGCGGCTCAGGTGTGGGGCCTCGAGATCTCCGAGGAGTCGGTCGCCGACGCGATCTTCAATGCACGCCGCAACGACGTCGACAACGTGCGCTTCTACGCCGGCGACGTCCGCCTCGCGCTGGCCGAGCTGGTCGAGCTTGCCTCGAGGCCCGACGTGGTCGTGGTCGACCCTCCACGCTCGGGCCTGTCGAAGAAGGTCGTGCGCCGCATCATCGAGGCGGCGCCGCGCCGGATCGTCTACGTGTCCTGCAACCCGACGACGCTGGCGCCGAATGCCGCCCAGCTCGTCGAGGCCGGCTATCGGCTCGAGCTCGTTCAGCCAGTCGACATGTTCCCGCAGACGCCGCACATCGAGTGCGTCGCGCTGCTGCGGCGCGAGTAGCTAAGCGACGCACGGCACGGCGACGTCGCGCGTGTCGGTGCGGTCGGGATAGCGCAGTCGAACCTGGGCCGCCCAGGTGCCGCCGCAGGTCGGCGGGTTGGTGATCAGGTCGTGGCGAACGTCGGCCGCCGCATGAGCCCGCTTCTTGCCGCGCCGCTGCCGTGAGCGCCGGCGGCGGTGGCGCCCCCTCGACCGCGTCTGGCCCCCGCCGCGGGTGGGGGTGGTGGTGGAGGCGGTCACCGTGCGCTCCGCGCCGACGCGCAGGGTCGCGCGCTTGAGCGTGATCGTGAACCCGGGGGGCAGGGCCGGCGACGGCAGCGGGTCGAAGCGCAGCTCCGTCGCGAACGGCCCGCCGCTGACCGGCACCAGCCGTCCCGTGGCGCCGCCGCGCATCCCGGTGGTCGGCTCG
>DASZZG010000231.1:0-2557 GCA_035543355.1 Solirubrobacteraceae bacterium
GGGCGCTCGCGCCGGCGACGTGCGCGCGCCGGTTGTTGCGAATTCGACGCTACTTGGCGCTCGCCTGAACCGCCTCGTGCTGCTCGTAGACGCCGACGAACCGCAGGTAGTTGTCGGCGATCGTCTGCGCGGCCTCGCCGCGCTCGACACCCGCCTCGAGGAAGCCCTTGAGCGCGTCCCACCAGATCGAGCGGCCGATCGCGAAGCCCACGAAGCCCTCCACGGGGGCCGCTTGGCTGAGCCAGTGATCGACCTTCGCATCGTCGGCTCCGCGGCCGAGCAGCACGCAGACGACGCCGTCGCGGCCCCCGACGCGCGCCTGGCGAGCGATCTCGTCCGCGTCCGAACGCTTGTCCACTCCCTCGATCTTCCAGATGTCGACCTCGATGCCGAAGTCCTGGACATCGGCGATCGTGCGCCGCATCAGCACGGGGCGCAGCTCGGCGTCGTAGCGTGCGGTGTCGCCGCCGACTGACTCCAGCTGGGCCGGCTCTGCCGGCACGAGCAGCTCGAAGAGGAACTTGCGGTCGTGCTCGTGCAGCCAATCGGCGAGGCGCTTGAGCCGCCCGAGCTGGCGCTGATTCATCTCCGCGTCGGCGTCGGGGTTGTAGCGCACGAGAACCTTCGCGAAATCCGGGTCGAAGCGCTCGATGTGCTCGCCGAAGGCGTCGCCGTACTGGAAGTCGAACTCGTCTTGGCCGCTCTTCTCGACCGGCATCGCCAGGCGCACCCCCAGCTCTCGCGCCTGCTGCGGGATCTCGCCGCCGAATTGCTCGTCTACAAGGGCCCCGGCGATCTCCGGGCGCACGCCTTGGGACACGGCCAGCTCGAGCCCCTCGAAGATCAGCTGCTTGGCGTCGGTGATCGTCGCCGTCTGCTCGGGCGTCGGGTCGCCCTGGATGCCGAACATCTTCTTCTGGAAGGACCCTCGGTGATCGAAGGCGAGGATGTAGAGCTTGTCGTCGTAGCCCAGCGCCATCAGCGTTCAGTGCCTCCTGAGGTCGGTCGCGGCGCAGTCTACCCCTGGATATAGCCTGCTGACGATGGAGCACGCATTCGCCGGTCCCAGCTACACGCTCGGGATCGAGGAGGAGCTGATGATCCTCGACGCCGAGACGCTGGAGCTGACCAATGCCGTCGAGGCGATGCTCGAGACGCCGGCGTCCGGAGAGATCAAGCCCGAGCTGATGGAGTCGGTGCTCGAGATCGCGACGCCGCCGTGCGCGGGCACCGAAGAGGCAGGGAAGGAGCTGCGCACGCTGCGGCGGCTGGTGTGTGAGTCAGCCCAGCTGAAGCAGCTTGCGATCGGGTCGGCCGGAACGCATCCGTTCGCGATGTGGGAGGACCAGCGGATCGTCGCCCGTCCGCGCTATCGCGACCTCGTCTCGGCGCTGCGTTTCGTCGCCCGCCAGGAGCTGATCTTCGGCATGCACGTCCACGTCGGCGTGGACGATCCGGAGAAGGCCATCTATGTCGCCAACGGGATGCGCGTGCATCTTCCGGTGCTGCTCGCGCTGTCGGCCAACTCGCCCTTCTGGCGCGCCGACCAGACCGGCATGGCGTCGACCCGGATGCCGATCTTCCGCGCCTTTCCGCGAGTCGGCGTGCCACCGGTGTATGCGGACTGGGACGACTACCAGCGGCGAATCGCGTTCATGTGCGACGCCGGGGTGATCGAGGACTACACATTCCTCTGGTACGACGTGCGGCCGCATCCCAATTTCGGCACGGTGGAGGTGCGCGTCATGGACGCGCAGACACGGGTCGAGCACACGCTCGGCCTGGCGGCGCTCGTCCAGGCGCTCGTGCGCGAGTTGTGCGAGCGCTTCGCCGCCGGCGACGGGCTCGCGCAGTACCACTACGAGATGCTCGACGAGAACAAGTGGTTGGCCGCGCGCCACGGGCTGGCAGGCGAGCTGGTGGACCTGCCCTCTCAAGAGCGCATCGCGACGAAGGCGCTCGCCCAGAGCCTGCTCGACCGCGTCCGTGAGCATGCGGACGACCTCGGCTCGACGTCGGAGCTGGAGGCGATCGAGGACCTGCTGGTCCGCGGGAACGGCGCCCAGCGGCAGGCGGTCGTCTACGAGGCAAACCAGGACCTGCGCGAGGTGACGGCCGAGATCGTCGCCGCCACGGCGGTCTGAAGCGGCGCGCTACGTATCATCGGCGAATGGCGGGTCGCGCCGATCTGTTCGTCGTCTGCAAGAGCTGTGGCTCCGAGGTGAGCGCGTACATCACCGAGTGCCCGTACTGCGGCACGCGCCTGCGCAAGCGGGCTCCCAAGCTCGAGCGCGACCGGCCCGCAAAGCGTTCGAGCGGCGCCAGCCGCGCACGCGCCCGCCTCGGACGCCTGCGAGCGAACGAGATTCCCGGGATCCGGCCGGACAGCCGTCCGTGGGCGACGATTGCCCTGGTGCTCGCCTCGGTGGGCGCGACAATCGCCTGGGAGTCGGGCGCGATCGCCTATCACCGGCTGGTCGTTTTCGGCCCCCCGCACGACGAGTGGTGGCGCGTCCTATCGGCGCCGTTCACCTATGGCAACGTCGGCTATCAGTTC
>DASZZG010000232.1:0-6783 GCA_035543355.1 Solirubrobacteraceae bacterium
GGCGGACCCCGGGAGCCTGGGTCGCGAAATGGCCGCACGGCTGCGCACGGTCGGCGCCGACGAGATCCTGCGCGAGGCCGAGGCGGTGGCCCGCGGATGACCGGCAGCGTCTACCTCGTCGGCGCCGGGCCGGGCGATCCCGGCCTGCTGACTGCGCGCGCACTGGAGCTGATCGCCGCCGCCGACGCGATCGTCTACGACCGTCTGATCCCCGATGGCGCGCTCGATGGCGCGCGTCGCGACGCCGAGCTGATCTACGTCGGCAAGCGGCCTGGCGAGCCGTCGATTTCCCAGGAGGAGATCAACTCCCTACTCGTCGAGCACGCCCGCGCGGGGCGCACCGTCGTGCGCCTCAAGGGCGGCGACCCGTTCGTCTTCGGGCGCGGCGGCGAGGAGGCCGCCGCGCTGAGCGCCGCCGGGGTGCCCTACGAGGTGGTCCCCGGCGTCACCGCCGGCGTCGCCGGCCCCGCCTATGCCGGCATTCCGGTGACCGACCGCGAGCGCGCGAGCGCCGTTGCGTTCGTGACCGGCCATGAGGATCCTGCGAAGGGCGACTCGACGCTCGACTGGGACGCGCTCGCGCGCTTCCCCGGAACGCTCGTCTTCTACATGGGCGTGCGCGCGCTGCCGCGGATCGCCGAGCGCCTGATCGCCGCGGGCCGGCCGGCGGACGAGCCGGCGGCGGTGATCGAGCGTGGCACCCACCCCGACCAGCGCACGCTCACGGCGACGCTCGAGACGATCGCCGAGGCCGCCGCCGACGCCGGCGTCGGCGCGCCGGCGATCACGGTCGTCGGCGACGTGGTGGCGCTGAACGAGCAACTCGATTGGCTTCCGCAACAGCCGCTTGCCGGCCGCTCGGTCGCGGTCACGCGCGCGCGGGTGCAGGCCTCCGAGCTCGCCGAACGGCTGCGCCGCCTGGGCGCGCGCGTCGTCCAGGCGCCGGCGATCAGGATCGAGCCGCTGCCCGGGGCAGCGCTGACGCTGGACGACGT
This sequence comes from Solirubrobacteraceae bacterium, assembly GCA_035543355.1. GTDB lineage: Bacteria > Actinomycetota > Thermoleophilia > Solirubrobacterales > Solirubrobacteraceae > DASZZG01. The sequence goes on from DASZZG010000232.1 coordinate 996, forward strand.
CGACCTCGTCTGCCTGACGTCACCCAACGGAGTACGGCTGCTGTTCGAGCGCCTCCGCAGCGACGGGCTCGACGCGCGCGCGCTCGCCGGGCGCACCGTCGCGGCGATCGGGCCCGGCACCGCGGCGGCGCTGCGCGAGCACGGCGTGCTCGCCGACATCGTGCCCGAGCGCTCGGTCGCCGAGGGCCTGCTCGAGGCGCTCGCCGACGTGGCCCCCTCGCGGGCGCTGATCGCGCGCGCGCGCGGCGCGCGCGACGTCCTTCCGCAAGGGCTTCGGCAGCGCGGTTTCGACGTCCGCGTGGTAGAGCTTTACGAGACCGTCGCCGAGCCGTTGTCGGACGACGCGCGCGCCGCCGCCCTCCAGGCCGATTACGTGACCTTCACCTCCTCCTCGACCGTGCGCTTCTTCCTCGACGCGCTCGACGGCGCTTCGCCGCCGGCGTCGCTGCGGATCGTCTCGATCGGTCCCGTGACGACCGAGGCGCTGCGTGAACGCGGGCTCGAGCCCCATCTCGAGGCGTCGCGCCACGACATCGACGGCGTCGTCGACGCGCTGCTGGCAGACGCCACGCGGCAGGCGGCCCACTAATGAAGACGATCAGCTTCCTGTCGGACTACGGCCTCGACGACGAGTTCGTCGGCGTCTGCCACGCGGTGATGGCGCGGATCGCCCCGGGCTCGCGCCTGATCGACCTGACCCACGGGGTCCCGCGCCACGCCGTGCGCCGGGGGGCGCTGATCCTGCGAAACGCGCTGCCGTACGTCGAGCCCGGCGTGCATCTCGCGGTCGTCGATCCCGAGGTCGGCGGTGAACGCCGCGCCGTCGCGCTGCGCGTCGCACAGGACAACCGCCTGCTGGTCGGGCCCGACAACGGCCTGCTGGCGCTCGCGGCGCAGCGCTTCGGCGGGGTCGTGGAGGCGGTCGACATCGGCCTCTCTGCGTTCCGGCTCGAGCCCGTCGCCTCAACCTTTCACGGACGCGACATCTTCGCCCCCGTCGCGGCGCGGCTCGCCGCGGGGGCCGAGCTGCTCGAGGCCGGCGAGCCGATCGACGGGGCCGAGCTGTGCGCACTCGAGCTGCCGCGTCCGCGGATCGAGAACGGCGAGGTGGTGGCGCACGCGATCAGCGTCGACCGCTATGGCAACGTCGCGCTCGACGTCGACCACGCGGACCTGATCGAATCGGGCCTGCGGCTGGGCCGCGCGGTCGAGCTGGATGTCGGCGGCCGGCGGCTCCAGGCCCACTACGCGAAGACTTTTGCCGACGTCGAGCCGGACGAGCCGCTCGTCTACGAGGACGCCTGGCGCACGCTCGCGCTTGCCGTCAACCGCGGCTCGGCGGCCGAGGCGCTCGGGCTCAGCGCCGACGACGAGCTGCGCATCAGGCCCGCCTGAAGCGGCGCCTCTCGGTGCTCGGCACTCCCCGGCTTCATTTCCGCAGCACCGACTCCACGAACGCGCGCGCCCGCTCGCTCGCCGGCCGCGGCGCGCCGCACGGAACGCTCGTGACCGCATCCGAGCAGACCGCCGGGCGCGGCCGCCAGGGGCGCCGCTGGATCGCGCCGCCCGGCCGGGCGTTGCTCTGCTCAGTTCTGTTGCGCGAGTTCGACGATCTGCTGCCGCTGGCGGCCGGCGTAGCCGTAGCGGAGGTCGCGGGGCCCACGGCACGGCTGAAATGGCCCAACGACGTCCTGCTCGATGACGGCAAGGTGGCCGGGATCCTCGTCGAGAGCCGGCCGCAGGATCACTGGGCGGTCCTCGGGATCGGGATCAACGTCGCGCTGCGAGGCGACGATCTTCCCGAAGAGCTGAGGGGGTCGGCCGCGACGCTCGGATTGGAGCCGGGTGCGGTCGAGGAGATTCTCTCCAACCTGCTCGCCGCACTCGAGCGGTCGCTCGCGCTTGGAGCCGGCGACGTGCTCGAAGCGTTCGCGACGCGCGATGCGCTAGCCGGCCGCGAGATCGCCTGGGACGGCGGCCACGGTCGCGCCGCCGGCATCGATCGACGCGGCCGGCTGCTGGTCGAGCAAGCGTCGGGCGAGCCGATCGCGCTCGAGGCGGGCGAGGTCCACCTCGCCGTCAACGACGATCAGTCGTCGACCGAGTAGCCCTCGAGCTCGGACTCCACGACGACCTGTTCTTCCTCCGGCAGCTCGCCGTTGCCCGGCGGCTGGCCGTTGACCGACGGGTCCTGCGCCTCGGCCGAGGCGGCCCTGGGTTGGCGCGAGTTGTTCGAGCGCCCCCGCTGGGCGCCTCCGCCGCGCGGCGCCCCGCCGTTGGCCTCGCCACCCCCGCCGCGCTTGCGGCGGCGGCCGCGGCCCCCGCCGCGGCGGCCCTTGGGAAAATTGCGCAGCAGCTCGCGCGCCAGCGCGGGCGGCTTGCGCGCCATGCGCGTGCGCGCGCCCCGCAGAACCTCTTCCGCCTCGGGCGTGTGCGCTCGCGCGGCAGCCAGCAGCGCAGCGGACAGGCGCCGGTCCTGCTTGCGCGAGGCGTGCACCAGGCGGCGCGCGTTGCGGGCGTGGGCGCCACCGGAGGAGTTGACCAGCAGCCCGAGCAGGCGCTTGGTCTCCGGCCAGCGCTGGACCGCGTACTCCTCGTGCACCTCGATCGTGCACTCCGCGAGCCGCCAGATCCACGCGTTGGCCTGATCGCGACGGCCGATCCGCTGCTCGGCGAGCGCCTGCAACAGCACCTTGGCGCCCTCGCGGGATTCCTCTCGTGGCCACGTGGCCACCATGTCGACCGCCTGGTCGAAGGCGTCGCCATCGCGCGCCGCGGCGATCTCCTGCAGCGCGCGCAGGCGCAGCTGCGAATTGCGATTGCGCTGGACGGCGGTCAGCAGGAAGCGGCTCTTGAGCTCGCCGTTGCGGTCGAAGTGAAGCATCGCCTTCGCGCGGCGCCAGCCGTTGGGAGCGACGCGCGCGCCGGCCAGCGCGGCCCAGACGTGCTGCTCGCCGTAGTCGAGGTGCTCGACGGCGATCCGCCACAGCTCGCGCTCGAAGACCTCGTGCCGCCGCTCCTCCTCGGCGGTCACCGGCAGCACGCGGCGCTCGACGCGGACGCGGCGGCCACGGCCTCGGCGCACCGGGCCGACGACAATCGCACCGCCGCGGTAGACGTCGCGATCGAGCAGCGAATGCAGCGTCACAACCGGGTCGTCGTGGCGCGTCGCGGGGTGGACGAAGTCGATCACGATCCCGGCCTCCTTGCCGGGGTGCCGTCGCGTGACCCGGCCGACGCGCTGCTGATACACGCGCCGCGATGCGGTCGGGGCGAGGTGCATGCAGACGGTCGCGCGCGGGGAGTTCCAACCTTCCGCCAGCAGCTGTGCGTTGACCAGCACGTCGATCTCACCGCGTTCGTACGCGGCGAGCACGTTGGCGAGCTCCCGCTTGGGCGTCTCGCCGGAGACGGCCTGCGCCTTCAGGCCCTCGTTGCGAAAGGCCTCGGCGACGTTGTAGGCGTGGCGCACACCGGCCGCGTAGACGACCCCGGGAACCCCGTTGAAGCGCGTCTTGTAGAGGTTCGCGATCGCCAGGTTGAAAGGCGTCTGGTCCAGCAGCTCGGCCAGCATCTCCTGGTCGAACTCGGTGTCCACCTCGCCGCGGCGCAACGGCACCTTGGCGATCGTGCGCACACCGGGGCCAGGCGGGATGCGGATGCAGCGCAGCGGGGCGATGACGCCGCGGCGGGCGGCCTGAGCGAGGTCGAAGCGCGAGGTCTGGGTAGGAAAGAGGTCGGTGACGTGGCGCGCGATCAGCGCACCGGTCGCCGTCATGCCGATGAAGATCGGCCCCGCCCAGGCGCGGATCGCGGCCGACGTCTTCTCGCCGAGCGCGGTGTGGGCCTCGTCGCAGATGACGATCGTGTAGGCGTCCGAGATCTTGCCGGCGTTGCGCACGAACCACTGGTAGGTCTCGACCGTCACGAACCCCTTGGGCCGGTCCTTGTCGCCGAGCAGCGCCGGCTGGATCCGCTTGCCGTAGCCGCGGTCGCGCAGCTCGCCGTGAAACTGGTCTACGAGGTTGCGGCGGTGGGTGAGGATCAGCACACCGCCGGTGCGCGTCGCCTCGACGAACCCGAGGGCCGCCACGGTCTTTCCGGCGCCGGTCGCATGCTCGAACCAGAATCGCTTCGCCGCGTAGGGATCCTCTTCGACCTGGGTGGCGTCCGGGTCGATCTCGCCGTCGGTCCAGTCCTGCGGCTCCTCGGGCTCGTCCTCCTCCTCCTCCAAGTCCTCCTCGCCGGGAATCGCCGCGGAAGCCAGTTGCGCGGGCTCCAGGGCCGAGCCGGAGCCGCCGTTCGCGGCGACCCGCTGGAGATCGGCCATCAACGCCGCCAGGGTGCCCGAGAGCGCATCTACCTGGTGGGCTGAGAGCAGCGCGCCGTCGGCGAGCGTCGGGGCGTCCTCCGACAGCAACCGCTCGAGGCCGAGCAGCAGCGAGAACTGGCGCCGCCACTCGATCGACGGGTGGGCGGCGGCGCCGTCGATCTCCGCCAGCGCGGCGTCGAGCGCGCGCCGGCGCGCGCTGCCGGGCTTGAGCACCTCCGCCGGATCCTCGCCATCGTGCACGAACGGCTCCAGCGTGAAGCGCTCGGCCCGCGCGAGATCATCCGAGGAAGGAAGCGATGTGGCCAAGACGGCCGCTGACGTTGTTTCAGCCATGACAGGCGTTGTTGGACGATGCGAGGCCGCGGAGATAACGACGCGGCCAGAGGTCCGGAACCACCGGGAAGAGCGAGGGCATGCGTCTTAGGAGCCCCCCGCTCCAATGAACCTGGGTGGAGGATAGCGCGATTCGTGGAGATCACCGAATTTTCGACGCGATCTGCGACCCTTCTGGCGTGCGCGGAAAGCTCATCGTCGTCGGCGTCGCCGCCCTGATCGCCGTCGTTGCGGTCGGCATCGGCCAGGCCGGCGGCGGCAAGAAAGGCGGCAGCCGGGCACTGGATCCGGCTGCCGTGCGGGCGACGCTGACGGGCTCTCAGGCGGGGCAGATCCTCGGCGGAGGCCCGAGTGCGTTTTACGCTCGCGTGGCGGGGTTCAAGTTCAGGCGGACGCCGGTGGTCGTCAACAACTGGGCGTCGTGGTGCGGGCCCTGCCGCTTCGAGTTCTCGTTCTTTGCATCGCAGGCCCTGCGCCTCGGCAGGCAGGTCGCGTTCCTCGGCGTCGACACGACCGACGCGCGCGCCGCCGCGATCGACTTCCTGCGCCGCTACCCGGTGCCGTTCCCCTCCTATGAGGATCCGCGCGGGCTGATCTCGACCAAGCTGAACACGCTCGCCGGATTGCCGAACACCGCGTTCTACGACGCCCGCGGCCACCTCTTCGTGCACCAGGGCGGCTACGCCAGCGAGGCGCAGCTCCACGCCGACATCGAGCGCTACGCGCTCGGGCACACCTAGTGGGCCGCCCCCGCAACGTGACGACCCACTAAGCCCTTGCCCGAGCTGCGTGTCGACCCGCTGAGCGGGCACAAGACGATCATCGCCACCGAGCGCGCGACGCGTCCCGGCGGAGAGTTGCGCGCGCAGCCCGCCCCGCCGCTCGACCGCGAGAGCGACCCGTTCGTCGAAGGCCACGAGGACCGAACACCGCCGGAGCTGTTCGCCCTGCGCAGCGCCGGCGGGGCGCCGAACACGCCGGGCTGGAGCGTGCGCGTCGTGCCCAATCTCTACCCCGCGGTCCTGCCGGACGCGCCCGAGCCGCCGCGCGAGGCCGACGTCGACCTGTTCAGCGCGCGCGCCGCCCGCGGCGAGCACGAGGTGATCATCAACGGTCCGCAGT
>DASZZG010000233.1:0-9805 GCA_035543355.1 Solirubrobacteraceae bacterium
GCGCTGCGTGATCAGGACGGCGGGGTCGCGCTGGAGCGGCGACGACGCATATCGACGCCGGATGGCGCGGTCCGCGCCAGCCGCCACGTCGAGCGGCTGGACCCGGTCAGTGGCGCGCAGCTCCGCGATGAAGCGCGGCGCGAAGGGTTCGAAGCGCTCGACTCACGTCACGTGCCCGCGACCGATGACTACCTGGGCGCCGAGGTTGTGGTGCTGCGTGCCTGACCTGCGCGTCTGCTCGCTCTATCCGGAGCTGATGAACATCTATGCCGACCGCGGCAACATGCTGATGCTGCGCCGGCGTTGCGAGTGGCGCGGTATCGGCTTCCGCCTGGCCGGCGCGACGCTCGGTGAGACGGTCGATCCGGATGCCCACGATCTCTTCTATATCGGCGGCGGTCAGGATCGCGACCAGCGCCTGTGCGCCGGGGATCTCGCAGGGCCCAAGCGTGCGGCGCTACACGCCGGCGCACAGCGCGGGGCGGTGGTCCTCGGCGTCTGCGGCGGCTACCAACTGCTCGGGCGCTCCTACGAGCTCGGCGAGGAGCGCCTCGAAGGCGTCGGCCTGCTCGACCTGCGCACGGTGCGCGCAGCCGGGCCGCGCCTGATCGGCAACGTCGCGATCGAGCTGCAGATCGACGGCGCTACGCGCGTGCTCGCGGGATTCGAGAACCATGGCGGCAGAACCCATCTCGGCACGGGTCAGCAGGCACTCGGACGCGTGCTGCGCGGGCACGGCAACAACGGGCGCGACTCGGCGGAAGGCGCACGCCGCGACAACGTCATCGGCACGTACCTGCACGGGCCGCTGCTGCCGAAGAACGCCTGGTTCGCGGACTGGCTGATCGCGACCGCGCTCGGTCTGCGCGAGGACGAGCTCGCGCCGCTCGACGACACGCTCGAGCAGGCGGCTCACGCCGAAGCGCTGCGCGCTGCCGGAGTGCGCTGAGAGACACCCGCGAGCGTCGTATCGGCGAAACTTGACGCATGAGTGCGCGAACGCTGGAGGCTGACGTGATCGTCGTCGGGGCCGGCCTCGCCGGGCTGACTGCCACGGCGGAGCTCGCCGACGCCGGACGCCGGGTGTTGCTGGTCGATCAGGAGCCCGAAGTGTCGATCGGCGGCCAGGCGTTCTGGTCGCTCGGCGGCCTGTTTCTGGTCAACTCTCCCGAGCAGCGCCGGGCCGGGATCAGTGACTCGTTCGATCTCGCGTGGCAGGACTGGCTGGGCAGCGCCGCGTTCGACCGGCCCGAGGACGAGTGGCCGCGGCGCTGGGCCCAGGCGTACGTTGAGTTCGCCAGCGAAGAGAAGCGCGACTGGCTGCATGGGATGGGCATCCGCGTGCTGCCGAGTCCCGGCTGGGCGGAGCGCGGCGGCACCACCGGCAGCGGACATGGCAACTCGGTGCCGCGCTTCCACCTGACGTGGGGCACCGGGCCAGGCGTGATCGAGCCGTTCGTGCGGCGCGTGCGGGCCGCGCAGGAGCAGGGGCTCGTCGAGTTCGCCTTCCGCCACCGGGTGGACGAGATCACCGTCGCTGCCGGCGACGTGAACGGCGTGAGCGGATCGGTGCTGGCCCCGAGCGCGATCGAGCGCGGGCAGGACAGCTCCCGCGAAGTGGTCGGCGAGTTCTCGGCGCGCGCCCAGGCCGTGCTCGTGAGCAGCGGCGGGATCGGTCACAACTTCGACCTCGTCCGCAAGAACTGGCCCGAGCGCCTGGGTCCGCCGCCGAAGAACCTGATCTCCGGCGTGCCCGCCCACGTCGACGGGCGGATGCTCGAGATCGCCGAGCGAGCCGGCGTCAACGTGATCGGCAGCGACCGCATGTGGCACTACGTCGAGGGCATCCGCAACTGGGACCCGATCTGGAGCCACCACGGCATCCGCATCCTGCCCGCGCCGTCCTCGCTCTGGCTCGACGCGACGGGCAAACGCCTGCCGGTGCCGCTGTTCCCGGGCTTCGACACGCTCGCGACGCTCGAGTACATCGGCAAGACCGGCTACGACTACACCTGGTTCGTCCTCACCCGCAAGATCATCGAGCGCGAGTTCGCGCTTTCGGGCTCCGAGCAGAACCCCGACCTCACCGGCAAGAGCATCCCCGACACGTTCCGCCAGCGCGTGATGTCGGGTATCCCCGATCCGATCCAGAAGTTCATGGACCACGGCCCCGACTTCGTCGTCGAGCGGGATCTCGCCGACCTCGTGCGCGGCATGAACGCCCTGACCGACGAGCCGCTGCTCGATCACGCGGCGATCGAGCGCGAGATCGTCGCGCGCGACCGCCAGATCGACAACCCGTTCTGCAAGGACCTCCAGGTGATGGCGATCCGGGCGGCGCGCCGCTACATTCCGGACCGCATCAGCCGCGTGGCCGCACCCCATCGCCTGCTCGATCCCGATGCCGGCCCACTGATCGCGGTACGACTCAACATCCTCACCCGCAAGACGCTCGGCGGGCTACAGACCGATCTCGACGGCAACGTGCTCCGCCCCTCGGGTGAACCGATCGCCGGCCTGTACAGCGCGGGCGAGGTCGCCGGCTTCGGCGGCGGCGGGATGCACGGCTACAACGCGCTCGAGGGAACGTTCCTCGGCGGCTGCCTGTTCTCCGGCAGGACGGCCGGCCGCGCGATCGCGAGTCGCCTCGCTTAGCGGTCGACCCTCAGCGTCCGCTCGAGCCGAATCCGCCCGCGCCGCGGGCGCTGGCGTTCAGCTCCTTCACTTCGACGGGCGCGGGCGTCGTGATCCGGACGACCAGCAGCTGCGCGATCCGGTCGCCCGGCGCGATCTCGAACGCCTCGGTGCGGTCGGTGTTGAGCAGCAGCACGCGCAGCTCGCCGCGATAGCCGGGATCGATCAGGCCGGGGGCATTGACCAGCGCGATGCCGTGGCGCAGCGCGAGCCCCGAGCGCGGCAGCACCAGCCCCGCGTGGCCGTCGGGCAGCTCGATCGCGATCCCGGTGCCGACGCTCGCCCGTTCGCCCGGCTCCAGGCGCGAGCGCTCGTTGGCGTAGAGGTCGAGCCCCGCATCTGCGTCGTGGGCACGCGTCGGCAGGGCGGCGGCGGCGTCCAGCCGGGCGACGGCCAGCGTCGGCCGGGACGCCATCACGCGATCACTCGTCGTTGTCCACGGCGAAGCGCTCGTAGCGCGCCGCCACCGCCGCCGGCAGTCGGGCGCTGACGCGCACGCCGTCCGCGGTCTCCTCGCGCTCGAGGTCGCCCGCGAGCGCGTGGAGCTCGGGCAGCAGCGCGCCCTCGTCGTAGGGGACGAGCAACTCGACCGGGCGCAGTGCGCGCGCGAACTCGGTCTCGATTCGGTCGCCCAGCGGCTCCAGACCCTGTCCGGTCGCCGCCGATATCTGCAGCGCGTCGGCGTGGCGAAAGGACAGCTCGCGGCGGCGCTCGTCACCGATCAGGTCGGTCTTGTTGAGCACGAGCGCGCGCGGCGTCCCCGCGGCGCCGATCTCCTCGAGCACCTCGTCGACGGCGCGGATCATCTCGACCAGCTCGTGCTCCGTCGCCGACGCGTCCGCCACGTGCAGGATCAGGTCGGCGAGACGGGTTTCTTCGAGCGTCGCCCCGAAAGCGTCGACCAGCTGGTGGGGCAGCTTGCGGATGAAACCGACGGTGTCCGTTACCAGATAGGTGCGACCGTTCACGGTGGCTGTTCGCGTTGCCGGGTCGAGCGTATGGAAGAGCCGATCGCGCACCTCTACCTCGGAGCCGGCCGCGAGCGCATTGAGCAGCGTCGACTTGCCCGCGTTCGTATAGCCGGCGAGCGCGATCGTCGGCAGCTTCGCGCGCTCGCGCTCCGCGCGCATCGTGCTCCGGGCGCGTCGCACGCGCTCGAGGCGGCGGCGCAGCGCCGAGATCCGGTCGCGCGCGAGCCGCCGGTCGGTCTCTATCTGAGTCTCCCCGGGTCCGCGCGTACCGATCCCGCCGCCCAGTCGCTCGAGGTGCGTCCACAGTCCGCGCATTCGCGCGAGGTTGTATTCGAGCTGTGCCAGCTCGACCTGGAGCTTGCCCTCGGCGCTGTGCGCGTGCCCGGCGAAGATGTCGAGGATCGTCGCCGTACGGTCGACGACGGGCAGCTTCAGCCGCTGCTCGAGGTTGCGCTCCTGGCGCGGAGTGAGCTCGTCGTCGCACGCGACGAGGTTCGCGTCCGCTGCCGCGAGCGCCTGCTCGAGCTCCGACAGCTTGCCCGCCCCGAAGTACGTGTTCGGATGTGGACGGTCGCGTCGCTGCACCAGCTCGCCGACCACGGCGGCGCCGGCGGTGTGCAGCAGCTCCCGCAGCTCGGCGAGCTCGGTGCTCTCGCCGTCGGTCGTGTCCACGGCCGAGCGCGACACCGAAATGCAGAACGCGCGTTGGCGCGCACGCCCCGACTCCGCCGAGGATCCGTAGCGAGAGGTCCGCGCGCGCCCGTTGCGGGAGCGATCCATCGCTGCCAAGTGTAGGGACGCCCTCAGGACTCGCCGAGTGCTGCGAGCCGGTCGACGGCCGCGAGCAGCCGATCGTCGGGCGTCGTCAGCGAGATGCGGAAGAAGCCCTCGCCGTGGGGTCCGTACGCCCCTCCGGGAGAGATCACGACGCCCGCCCGGTCGAGCACGTGGTCGCAGTAGTGCGCCGACGACTCGAATCCGTGCGGGATCGGCGCCCATATGTAGATCGTGCCCTTGGGCGGCGTGACGTCCACGCCCGCCTGCGCGAGCGCGCTGCAGACGAGGTCGCGCCGGCGCCGATAGAGCTCGCACATCGCCGCCACATCGGCGTCCGCGTCGGGCGACAGCGCGGCGATCCCGGCCATCTGCACGGCGTCGAACAGCCCGGAGTCGACGTTGGACTTCAGCCGCCAGTAGTCCGCTATCGCCTCCGCGTTGCCGGTGATCGCGGCGCAGCGCCATCCGGTCATGTTCCATGGCTTGGAAAGCGAGAAGACCTCGACGCCGACGTCCTTGGCGCCGGCCGTCTCGAGGAACGATGGCGCACGGTAGCCGTCGTAGGTGAGTTCGGAGTAGGCGTTGTCGTGCACGACCAGCAGGTCGTTGGTGCGCGCGAACTCGACCACCCGCTCGAAGAAGCCCGGCGGTGCGACGGCGCCGGTCGGGTTGTTCGGGTAGTTGATGAAGAGCAGCCTTGCGCGTTCGAGCGCAGCGGGCGGGACTGCGTCGAGGTCCGGCACGAACCCGCGCTCGGGGAGCAGCGGTAACGCGACCGGCTCGGCCCCCACGAGCAGTGGTCCGGCGGTGTAGACCGGGTAGCCGGGATCCGCGGCGAGCGCGACGTCTTCGGGGTCGAGGAACGCCAGGTTGAGGTTGAAGATGCACTCCTTCGCGCCGATCGCGGGCATCACCTCGCTTTCGGCATCGAGCTCGATGTCGAACCGGCGCGCGTAGAAGTCGGATACGGCCTCGCGGAAGTCGGCGCGACCGCGATTGGAGGGGTAACGGTGGGTCTCGGGCTCCGACACCGCCTCCTGCATCGCCTCGACGATCAGCGCGGGAGTCGGGCGATCGGGGTCACCGATACCAAGCGAGATGACGTCGACGCCCGCCTGGCGCTTGGCGGCGATCTTGCGCTCGAGCTCGGCGAACAGATACGGGGGGATGCGCTCCAGGCGCTTACTCGATCTCATGCAGCTCCTCGACGAATCGGTCGGCCAGCGTTCCCGCGAACACCGGGACGGCCCAGCCGCTCAGGGTTACGTGCAGATCCTGGGACACCTCGACCTCGAGCTCGCCGCCATCGAGCGCCACGGTCACCGGCGAGTCCCCGCCGAGCAGCATGTGCGCGACAGCAGCGCCCGTCGCCCCCGTGCCCGACGAACGCGTCTCCCCCACTCCCCGCTCGAATATCCGTGCGCGGATCCGGGCGGGCGCGGTGTCGGCCCACCAGGAGACGTTGCTGCGGTTGGGAAAGAGCTCGTGTGTCTCGATCGCCGGGCCGATCTCGGCGACGGCGAGCGCCTCGAGCTCGGCGACGCTGGAAACGCGGATGGCGCACTGCGGATTGCCGATCGAGACGTGCTGGAAGCTCCAATCGCGCTCGGCGGTGCGCAGTGTTGCCTGCCCATCGTCGGGTCCGTCGGGAAAGTCGTTCGAGCGCAGCGATGCCCGGCCCATATCGACTATTGCGGTGGTCTCACCGGTTATCCGCGGGCGCACCTCGCCGGCCGCCGTCTCGATCGAGAAGCTGTCGCCCTGTGCCCAGCCGTGGCGGCGCAGGTAGAGCACCGCCTGGCGCACCCCGTTACCCGACAACTCGGCTTCGGAGCCATCCGGATTGAATATCCGCAGACGCGCGACGAGCCCGGGCTGATCCGTGTGTGAGAGCTCGAGCACTCCGTCGGCGCCGACGCCGGTGTGCGCCTCGCACAGCGCGCGGACGCGCGGCGACGTGAGCTCGAACGGCAGCTTCTGCGCCTCGACGATCAGGTAGTCGTTGCCCAGGGCCTGCCATTTTTCGAACTCGAAGCGCAAGCGCGGCAGTCTATGCCTGCGAAAGCATCCGCTCGATCTCGCCGGCCACGTCGTCGACTGGGCGTCCGCCGATGTCGAGCATCCGGACTCCGGCCAGCTTGCGCATCCAGGTGAGCTGGCGCCGCGCGTAGGCGCGGGTGCGGCGCTTGACCCCCTCGATGTCGCGATCCAGCAGCTCACGGAAGCCGAGCGCCTTGCGCGCGGTCTCCGACGCGCCCGCGGCGGCGGCGCGGCGGACCTCCTCGATTGCGCCCTCGGCGACGATCTGCTCGACGCGCGCATCGATCCGCCGATAGAGCTCCGACCGCTCGAGCACGAGCCCCACCAGCAGCGTCGGGTGCCGCGTGTCGCGCGTCCAGAGCTGCGAGCGACCCGTCGGGGCGGGGTCGACGCCCAAGTCGAGCAGCTCGAGGGCGCGCACGATCCGGTGGCGATCGTTGCGGTCGATCGCGGCCGCCGAAGCGGGCGACCGCGTTTTCAGGATGCCGTGCAAGGCGTGGGCTCCGCGGCTCTCGATCTCGCGCGTCCAGCGCGCCCGGAGCTCGTCCGGGGGCGCTGGACGCAGTGTGAGCTCGGTCAGCGCCGCCCGCAGGTAGAGCCCTGTCCCTCCGACCACTATCGGGCGGCTGCCTGACTCGAGCAGGCGATCGATCTCCGCGTGGGCAAGCCGCGTGTACTCGGCGACGGAAAAGCGCTCCCCCACGTCCAGGAAGGAGATCAGCCGATGCTCGAGGGCGTCGAGTTGCACGGGCGAAGCGACGCCCGTCAGCCGCTCGAGCCCGGCATATACCTGAAGCGCGTCGGCGGACACTGCGACCGGGCGCTCTCCAGCTGCACGCAGGCGCCGCGCGAGGGCCACCGCAACGTCGGTCTTTCCGACCCCCGTGGGACCGAAGAGGGCGACCACTCGGTGTGGTTGCGCGAGCGGGTGTTGCTGGCTCACACGGCGAGTATCGTGATCGTCATGGGTGTTCGCATCGGAGCCGGGCTGTCCACGCAGAGCGATCAGCGCGCAGGCGCGATCGAGGCCGCGATGGCAGCCGCCGCTCAGCTCGACGGTGCGCCCGCCGACCTCGCGATCGTGTTCGCGTCTGGGGGGCATCTCGCGGCCTGCGAGGCGACGCTCGAAGGTGTCGGAGAGGCGCTCGAGCCGGGCAGCATGATCGGCTGCGGCGCCGCCGGAGTCGTCGGCGGCAGCCGCGAGGTCGAGGATGGCACCGCAGTCGCGGTCTGGGCGGCCTCGTTGAACGGCGCGGAGGCCCATACGTTCCAGCTCAGCGCGCGCGACGCGGGCGATGAGCTGGTCGTCGAACCGCTCGAGGGCGCCGCCGATGCCGATGCCGTGATCCTGATCTCGGACCCGTACTCGTTTCCTACCGACCACGTGCTGCGCGAGCTCGCGCAGGACGCACCGGGAGTGCCGGTGATCGGCGGCGTCGGCAGCGCGCGGACGCTCGACGGCACCGCAGCGCTGTTCTTCGGTGACGAAGTGCTCGAAGGCGGCGCCGTGGGCGTGTCGCTCAGCGGCGTCGAGCTGTTGCCGTGCGTATCTCAGGGTGCGGCACCGCTGGGACCTGAGCTCACGATCACCGCGGCCGACGGACATGTCATCTACGAGCTGGCGGGCCAACCCGCTCTGGCCAAGCTCCAGCATGTGATCGGCGCGCTGCCCGAATCCGAGCGCGAGGCCGTTGCGAGGGGCGTGATGCTGGGCATCGTGATCGACGGCGGCCACGCGGAGTACGAGCGGGGTGACTTCCTCGTCCGTGGACTGCTCAGCGCCGACCCGGAGGCCGGCAGCGTCGCCGTCGGCGCGAGTGTGCGCGAGGGCCAGGTCGTGCGCCTGCATGTGCGCGACGCCGTGTCGGCCGATGTCGACCTGCGCGAGGCGCTCGAGCGCCACCGGCATGCGCTCGCCGGCAAGCCGCCCGCGGGCGCGTTGCTGTTCACCTGCAACGGCCGCGGCAGGGCGATGTTCGGCGAGCCCGACCATGACGCGGGCCTTGTCGCCCGCTCCCTCGGCGCACCGCCGGCCGCCGGGTTCTTCGCCGCGGGGGAGATCGGGCCGGTCGGCGGAGAGAGCTTCCTACACGGGTTCACGGCGACCGTGGGAGTATTTCCCGCGTGATTGACGGATGAGCGTTCTCGACGGCGGCACCGCGCTGGTGACCGGCGCGACCGGTGGGCTCGGCCACGCGATCGCCCGCGCGCTGGCGGGCCGTGGCGCCAGCGTCGTGGTCAGCGGCCGGCGAGCCGACGTACTCGAGCCACTGGCGTCCGAACTGGGAGGCCGGGCGATCGCGGCCGACCTCGCGATTCGCGGGGAGGCCGAGCGGCTGCTGGCCGAGGCCGGGGAGATAGACGTGCTCGTCAACAACGCCGCGTTGCCCGCGAGCGGCGAAATCGAGGGCTACTCGCCCGAGCAGATCGACCGCGCGCTGGAAGTGAACCTGCGGGTGCCCGTGATCCTCACGCGTCTGCTGCTGCCGGAGCTTCGCCGCCGCGGTCGTGGCCACATCGTCTTCGTCTCATCACTCTCCGGCAAGACCGCGACGGCCCGCAGCGCGCTGTACTCGGCGACCAAGTTCGGAGTGCGAGGGTTTGCCTTCGGCCTGCGTCAGGACCTGCACTCGACTCCCGTGGGCGTGTCGGTCGTCTCCCCCGGCCCGATCCGCGACGCCGGCATGTTCGCCGACTCGGGCGTGAAAGCCCCACCGGGATCCACGCGGACGCCCGCCGACGTCGCGGCCGCGGTACTACGCGCGATCGACCGCAACGCGGCCGAGGTGGTGGTGGCGCCACCGGCGCTGCGGGCCGCAACCGCGCTCGGCGTGCTGTCGCCGTCGCTGACCGAGCGCTTCAACCGGCTGACGGGAACCAACAAGATCGCCGACCGGGTGGGCGGCGGTCAGCGCGACAAGCGCTAGAGCTGGCCCTTAGCGGGCCGGTTCGCTGTTCGTCTCGCCGCCGGCGGTGACGCCGGCCACCGCGGCGAGGATCTCATCGGCGAGGCGAGGACCGTCCTCCTCGTTGGTGGGCGTCGCCGCGATCCGCACGACAACCTCGTCGGCGTCCACCGACTCGAGTCCGATGTGCGGCTCGGAGCGCGTCGGGATCGTGACGTGCTCGTCGAGCAGCGCCTGAACCTCGCTTGGCGTCACGTCTGGCCTCAGGTGGGCGCGCAGGCTGAGCGAGTCGGGCTCGCGCAGCGGCACGACCACGCTTGACAGCACCACGTTGTTGGGGATCATGATCGTCTCATCGCCGCGTGAGAGGTTGGTGTAGAGCAGCCCGAGGCTGGAGACCGTTCCCTCGACCTTTCC
>DASZZG010000234.1:0-16071 GCA_035543355.1 Solirubrobacteraceae bacterium
CTCGCTCCACATCTCCCAGACGCGCTCCTGCTGGCGCTCGGACAGTCCACAACTGATCATCATCTCCACCACCTCGACTCGCCGGGCAGCCAAGCAAGCCGCCCGGATGTTCAGATGGTGCGTCGATCAATTGAGACCGCCCACCTAACCAGAACGGAGCTACGAGCTCGGAGAACGAGCCTCCGGAGCCACACCGAGGTCGGCGAGCGCGCGCTGGCGGTCCAAGTAGAGGACCTGCCGCGTCACCCTGCCGTCGTGGATGTGACAGACGACGGCTCCCTTGGCCCGCATGTGCCCGAGCTCCACTCCGCTCTTCTTGCCGCGTCCGGTGAACGTGGTCAGCACGAGTACCCGCTGGTCGTCGAGCTCGCGGTACTCCTCCGCTTGGCCGCGAAAGTTCTCCCAGGCGCTCAGGAAGTCGCGCCAGCCTTCCACCAAGCCGTCCAGCCCCTTCCAGGTCCCGGGCGACGGGCCGTCGGCGATCACATACTCGACATCCGGGTGCACTCCCTCAGCCGAGCTGTAATCGCCGCGCTCCCAAGCCGCGAACAGCAACCGCGCCAGCTCCACGTTCTCCGACGCCATCACGGCGAGCTGTCCTCCGGGTCGAGGCCGAGATCGGCGAGCGCACGCTCACGGTCCCGGTAGAACACGAGCCTCGTCACCTTGCCGTCGCGGACGTGGAACAGGCTTGCTCCGTTCGACGGCATTTGCCCGAGCTCCACTCCGCTTGCCTTGCCGCGTCCGGTACGGCGGACAAGCACGAGCACTCGCTCGTCGTCGAGCTCGCGGTACTCGTCAGCGTGGACGCGAAAGTCGTCCCAGGCGCTGAGAAAGTCGCGCAGGCTCTCCGCCATCGCGTCCGGCCCCGTCCACGTAGCGAGTTCAGGCCCGTCGGGAATCACGTACTCGATCTCGGGATGAGCCCACTCCGACGAACTGAAGTCGCCCCGCTCCCATGCCGCGTAGATCGACCGCACGAGCTCAAGGTTCGCCGATGCCACGACCCAACTATCCCGCATTCGAGGAGAGCCTCGCAGCGCCCTCCAACGATCGCCAGACTGTTGCCTCCTGCGCGAAGCGATCGTCTCCGGCCCGGCCGCACACGCTCCCGCCTCGGACGAGCACCGAAAGTCCGAGACGCCGACGGAATCACGACCGCTTACGCCGGGCATTGCGGAAGCGTGGGGTCGAGTCAGTCGGTCGCCTCGACATCGCTGGGGGAGTAGGGAAGCGGGGCTAGGCGGCAGGGTTCAGTTGGCGAAGAGGACGAGTGGGTTGGCGTCGGGTAGCTGGTTTGCGGGTTTGGTGCCGTCGGGTCCGAGCATGACGGGGGGCGAGTCGGCGTAGCGCTCGATCACGTCGCTGCGGAGTACCGGTAGGACGCCTACGACGCCCTTTTCGACTTCACCAAGTCGGAACTGTTCGAAGACCGATCGCAGGCGGTCGTTCAGCTCGCCGATGCCGCCGGATCCGTTGCCTCGGATGGCGCGCGCGAGGGCGTTGTAGACGTCGAGCCGGGGGGTTGGGTCGGTTCGGCTGTCAAGGCCGCCTGGAGGGCCCGTACACGCCCCTGGGGATGTTCTCCCGCTACTTAAAGACATCGGTGCCACGGCGCTGTTCTCGCTCGTTCTCGGCGCGGCAGCCGAGCGCCTCGGTCGGCGTCGGCACCGGATGGGAGCAGGCCACATATTCCGGCGCGGCCGGCAGTGAAGGGGTCGACAAATCACGTACACGCTCGTGGGTACTCGCCCTCCGGCACGGACTTCAAGTTGGAGCAGCACGGAGGCGGGGTCGGCGGGGAGCGGACGACGATGACCTGCTCGCGGTCCGGGCGCGGCGACTGTCCCCACGATGGGAGGTGGACCAGCCGTTAGGCTGGAGAGGAATGCTCAGCGTGGAGTCCAAGAGCCCGTCCGATCTCGCGGCTGCCCACGACGAGATCAAGGCTGAGGCTCGCCGCCTCGCCGGCGGTCCGGGCGACATGCCGCAGCGAGTGGCCCTTCTCCACTCGATCTTCGAGGACTCCGGGCGCAACCACGCGTTCCCGGAGGTCGCGCTCCACGGCGCGCTGTGGGCTTACGGCTTCTACGAGCGGCGCGGCGCGGTCAGCCGGATGATCAGCTACCGCTATTTCTACGACCGCGAGGAGCGCACACGGCGGGCGTACATGCTCTTCGTCTTCTCGCAGGGATTCAAGGAGGCGAACCGCTCGGTCTTCATGGACACCTATGCGAACTACTACTTCACGAAGCGCCACGGCGAGACGCCGGGGGCGGAGGAGGTGGTGGCGCCTCAGCTGCTCGACGCGCTCAACCGGGTGCACCACGCCGCGCGCTCGAGCCGTGCCCTATCGCCCGCCGAGCGCCGCCAGGTCTTCGAGACATCCCTCCTCTTCGAGCAGGAGACCACCGTCGGGCCGAAGGTGACGGAGGAGGTCTCCAAGTTCGACTGCCCGATCCTCACGCGGATCGTGCTCAAGCCGATCGTCCACTTCATTTACTTCCCCCGCCTCACCACCCTGCGCTTCCGCGACTTCAGCAACACCGACGAGCGGATCGAGAAGGCCGTCCGGAGCTACGAGTTGGCGGAGCGGATGGGCTGGCCGCACGTGGCCGAGTGCATCCGCTACCACGGCGTCCTGCCCGACCGCTTCTTCGCCGATCCGGTCGGATACGCGGACGGGCTGAGGGCGGCCGCCTGACGAGCGCGACCCAGCCTTCTTGGGTCGCGCTGCCTACGGCACTGCGTCAGTCGCCGGTGAAGCTACGGCGTGCCGCCACCGCCTGAACCTCAACCCTTCGGCGGGTGAGAGGTCCCAGTTCGGATCCTGCCGGTGAAGTTGGTCATCACCATCGTCTGGTTTGCCGTCGCGCCGTTGGCGCTCGAGTTCGGCGTTGCCTTTCGAGGGCGGAGCCGCTGGACCGACGCGACGCTCGAGGGGGAGCTGCGGCGATTCCTGGCAGATCGCGAGGACTGGCCGACGAGGGCGGAGTTTGAGGCCGCTGGAGAGATCTCCCTGTTGCGGGCGGTCTATGCCCACGGGGGCGCGGCCTTATGGCGGCACCGGCTCGGCATGACCCCGACGTAACACCCTCCTTTCCCAGATTTCCGCAATGCCGTAACAGCAGAGCGCCCCAATGCGCCGACGGAGACTTCGCTTCACGAAGCAGCACTCACCTGCTGGCTGTTCCTTCCCACCGTTGCATCACGCTTCCGCAGCGTTTCCGTCCGGAGCGAGGCCGGCTCGCCGGGCTACTAGTTCTCACGCCGGTCAGCAGGCGCTACGTCCCGCAGTCCCACGGCTTCGAGGGCTTCGTCAGGGGTCGCGTAGACGACCCAGCGCAGCACACGACCGGCTCTCAGCACCCACAGGTGGCCGACGCGCATGTCCACCTCCACGCCGCTCCGCCGCCCCGTGCCACGACCACGCGCAATGGTCACGACGCTGTCACCCTCGTCGAAGTGCTGCTCCGGCACGATGCGAAAGTCCTCGAACGCTGCCAGTAACTCTCGTGCTGAGTTCAGCAATCCCTCATATCCCCGGAACGTGCCAGTCGTGCCGATGACGCCTTGCATCTGCTGCAGCTCGACATCGGGATCGAAGAACTTCTCGAGCAGCCCAACGGTCGCAGGATCGGACAAACGACCCCTTGCGAGGACACCGTCATAGATCGCCTGCACCGCGCTGACGTTCTCCTGCGACACCGCCCGCAAGTATCCCAACGCAGAGCACCCCGCGTGGAGAAGCCGCCCGCTCTCCATCGCGCGAACCGTGACAGCAGGTCGGCTCGAAGCAGCAGCGGCCCGTGATTGCTCCTCCTCGATCCTTCCATCACGCAGCGGGCGCCCGTCCGGAGCGCCGCAGAGTGATGCTCGGGCGAAATGCAGCAGCGAGCCGGTTGCGGCGGTTTAGGCTGGACGTGTGAGCAACGTCGAGGTGATTCGCGACGGCTACGACGCCTGGAACCGCCGAGACTTCGGTGCCGTGCTGGCAAATCTCCACGAGAATGTCGAGTGGCGCTTCGACGCCGACGCGGCGGTGGTACCCGAAGCCGATCCGATCTATTACGGGCACGAGGGCGTGCGGCGGTTCTGGGAGCTGTGGGTGGAGCCGTGGGAGAGCATGACGATCAAGCCCGAGGAGCTGATCGAGAATGGCGACCTGGTGGTGGTGTTCGTGCGCTTCCAGGCGGTCGGTCGCGGTAGTGGAGTCCCTGTCGAGACCCAGCCCACACACGTCTACGAGATGGATGCGGGCAAGACCAAGCGGTTTGCCCACTACGCCGACCGTGAGAAGGCGCTCCGCGACGCCGGCCTCGATCCGGACCGCGCACGTTGAGCGTCGACGGCTCGGTGATCGGAGCGGGTTCGCCGCGCGGCGCCCACAGACCCAGCCGCTCCCGGAGATCGGTGCCATCCGTTCGGCAGCGTAGGGCGCCTGCCGCTTCCGGACGCGAAGGAGCCGTGGCGCTATGGGATGCTGCCCTCGGGGGCGACCCATTGACTCCTGAAGCCGAGGACGGTGGCGAGCTGATCGAAGTGGCGGTCGTAGTGGAGCACTCCGAAGCCGCGCTCGGCGGCCGCGGCGGCGATCAGCGCGTCGGGTACGCGCACGCGGTGGGCGCCGGCTGAGCCGCGAGCGGCGAGGTCGCGGACGGCTGAGATCGCGGCGTCGGTCACCGAGCGCGTGATCGGTGCTTGGCCGAGATCGGCAAGCGCGGTGGCGACCGCCTCTACTCGCTCGCCGTCCGGCGCGTCGTAGAGCAGCTCGAGTGTGACGATCGGGCATCCCATCAGGTCACCAGCGCGGGCTGCCGCCATCCAAGGCGCGCGAACCGCTGGGTGCGATGCCCGCGCCCAGGCGGAGGTGTCTGCGACCCACGCGCCGCCGCGCCAGCTCAGCGCCACGCTCTGTCTCTGACGCTACGCAGACCTCTTAGGTCTAGTCCGGCGCTCCCGTCGGCGACACTGAGCAGGAACTCGCGCGCCCGGCCTTCTGCTTGGCGATCCTGCTCGAGCGCGTTGGCGCCGCGAACGGCGAGAGCGTGCACGACCTTCGATGAGGGCGCGTCGCGCCCCAGCACGTCGCGTGCGCGCTTGATCGCGCGCTCGAGCTCTGGATCGCGGGGAACCTGAATGCGAGGGTGCCGAGTCGCCACAGGACAAGTGTACCCGCTCGTGGACACACTAGCCGCCCGAGTACAAGCGCGCGCTCGCCGACCTCGGCGTCGCGCCGAGGCCAGCTCTCCGGATTCATAGACCCTCTACACCTCACTCCCACTCGATCGTGCCGGGCGGCTTCGACGTGATGTCGAGCACGACGCGGTTGACCTCGCGAATCTGGTTGATCATGCGTGAGGCGATCCGCTCGAGCAGGTCGTAGGGCAGGCGCGCCCAGTCGGCGGTCATCGCGTCGTCGGACGTGACCGCGCGGATGACGACGACGCTGCCATAGGTGCGCTCGTCGCCCTGCACGCCCACCGTGCGAATGTCGGGGAGCACACAGAACGACTGCCACAGCTCGCGATAGAGGCCGGCCGCGCGGATCTCCTCCTGGAGGATCGCGTCGGCGTCGCGCAAGGTGTCCAGGCGTTCCTTCGTGGCCTCTCCACCGACGATCCGGATCGCCAGTCCGGGGCCGGGAAACGGCTGGCGCCAAACGAGGCGCTCGGGCAATCCGAGTTCGGCGCCGACGGCGCGCACCTCGTCCTTGAACAGCGTCCGCAGCGGCTCGACGAGCTCGAAGTCGAGGTCCTCGGGAAGCCCGCCGACGTTGTGATGCGACTTGATCGTCGCCGTGCCGGTGCCTTCGCCCGATTCGATCACGTCCGAGTACAGCGTTCCCTGCACGAGGTAGCGGGCGCCTTCGAGCTTGGCGGCCTCCTCTTCGAACACGCGGATGAACTCGGCGCCGATCGCCTTGCGCTTCTCTTCCGGATCGCTGACTCCGCGCAACCGCTCGAGAAAGCGATGCTCTGCGTCCACGGCGACCAACGGCACCTTGAAGGTGTCGCGAAAGGCGGCGGTCACCTGCTCGCCCTCGTTCAAGCGCATCAGACCGTGATCGACGAAGACACACGTCAGCTGATCGCCGACGGCGCGGTGGACCAGCAGCGCGGCCACCGACGAGTCGACGCCGCCGGAGAGACCGCAGATAACGCGGCCGTCGCCGACCTGGGCCCTGATCCGCTGGACCTGCTCGTCGATGATCGAAGCCGACGACCAGAGGCGCGCGCAACCGCAGACGTCCTCGAGGAAGGTCTTCAGGATCGGCTGCCCGTAAGGGGTGTGGACGACCTCGGGGTGAAACTGAATCCCGTAGATGCCACGCTCGACCGACTCGAAGGCGGCCACCGGCGAGGCCGTCGAGGATGCCAGCGCGCTGAACCCGGGCGGCGGATCGAAGACCGTGTCGCGGTGCGACATCCAGCATGTCTGCTCGGCGGGCAATCCCGCGAGCAGGCGTCCCGGGTTCGACACGCGCAGCTCGGAGCGACCGAACTCCCCCACTTCGGCGCCCTCCACTTTGCCGCCAAGCTCATGCGCCAGCAACTGCATCCCGTAACAGATGCCCAGCACCGGAATCCCCAGCTCGAGCAGCGCCGGATCGAGCCGCGGCGCCCCGTCGCCGTACACCGATGCCGGCCCCCCCGAAAGAATCAGCCCCTTCGGCCACCGCTCAGCAACCGCCTCAACTCCAACGTGATGGGCAACCAACTCCGAAAAAACCCCACACTCCCGCACCCGCCGCGCAATCAACTGCGAATACTGCCCCCCATAGTCCAACACCACGACCTCGTCGACCGCGGCAGCGGCGGCGGCATCTAGAGGAGGCGCAGCCTCCGCCACAGCCTTCCCGCTCACGCCCGCACGCCCGTCCACCGAACGGCGGCGAAAACCAAGCATGGGCGTGACCGCGGGAGCGGGGCAGTGCTCTGCACGGCCCGCTCCCGCGGGTGCGGCCAGGCGCAGGTTTGCAGCCGCCGCGCGGCGCCGGTTTGCAGCCGCCGCCTACTCAGCGACAAGCGCCACTCCGCGACCGTTCGCCCCCATCCCGACCTCCTGCTCGCGCTGGAGCTGCTTCCCCTCAGTCTGTAAGGACGGCGCGACCATCAACTCCGCCCGGTTGAACTCCGCGATGTCGGCGTAGCCGCAGGTCGCCATCGATGTGCGCAGGCCGCCGAACAAGTTGAAGCTGCCGTCGTTCTCGCGCGCGGGGCCGACGAGGATCTCCTCGAGCGTGCCGTTCTGCTCGGTCGCGACGCGGGCTCCGCGCGGGAGGGTCGGATGGAAGGTAGCCATCCCCCAGTGGTAGCCACGACCGGGAGCCTCGTGGGCGCGGGCGAGCGGCGAGCCGATCATCACGGCGTCGGCGCCGCAAGCGATCGCCTTGGCGATGTCGCCGCCGTTGCGCATGCCACCGTCGGCGATCACCTTGACGTAGTCGCCGGTCTCGAGCATGTGCTGTGACCGCGCGGCGGCGACATCGGCGATCGCGGTTGCCTGGGGGACGCCGATTCCGAGTACGCCGCGGGTCGTGCAGGCGGCGCCCGGCCCGACGCCCACCAGCACTCCGGCGGCGCCGGTGCGCATCAGGTGGAGGCCCGTGTGGTAGGAGGCGCAGCCGCCGACCACAACCGGGATCGAGACGTCGCGGCAGAACTCCTTCAGGTTGAGCGGCTCGCTCGAGCTGGAGACGTGTTCGGCGGAGACGACCGTGCCCTGCACGACGAGGATGTCGAGCCCCGCCTCGAGCGCGGCCTCGTAGTGGGTCCGCACCCGCTGGGGTGTCAGCGACGCGGCGACGACGACGCCCTCGTCCTTGATCTCACGCACGCGCTGGGCGATCAACTCCGGCTTCAGCGGCTCGGCGTAGATCTTCTGCATCTCGCGCGTCGCCTTCTCCTTGGGCAGCCCTGCGATCCGTTCGAGCTGGGCCTCTGCGTCCTCGTAGCGGGTGAACACGCCTTCGAGATTGAGCACGGCGAGGCCGCCGAGGCGGCCGATGATGCCCGCCGTACGGGGCGAGACCACGCCGTCCATGGCCGCGGCCAGCAGCGGCAGCTTGAAAAGGTAGGGACCGAGCTCCCAGCTTGTGTCGACGTCGTCGGGATCACGCGTGCGGCGCGAGGGAACGATCGCGATGTCGTCGAACCCGTACGCGCGCCTGCCCTTCTTGCCGCGGCCGATCTCTACTTCCATCGCTGGATCCTACGCACGCTCGCGGACGAAAAACCCGGCCGATGGCCGGGCTGAAGAACACGGCGCTGACGCCTATCGCTGGGCTTGGTCACGCCCGCTCGATGGTAGCAGCGGAGCCACGGGGACCTGAGCGTCGAGGCGTGCGCGAGAGCTCTTAGGAAACCTCGGCCGCAAGCTCCGCGCGCTCGACGGAAACGTCCTCGAGCAGACGCTCGACCTCGCGCGGGTCGAACAGGCCGGCGCCCAGCTGCTGGGTGGACTGCGCGCCGCAGGCGACGCCGAAGCGCAGACAGTCGGCGGCGGCGGCGCCCGAGTAGCGCGCACCCACGTACCCGGCGAGGAAGGCATCGCCCGAGCCGACGGTCGCGACCGGCTCGAGCGGCTCCATGCGAAGGCGATAGAGCTGTGACGCGCCGTCCTCGAGAACGTGCGCGAAACACCCGTCTGCAGCGGTCATGATCGCCTCCTCCGCCCCTAGCGAGACCATCTCGCGGACCGCGATCAGGCGATCCTCGTCGTCGTTGAACTCGTGGCCCACCAGCTCTTCGGCCTCGACGACGTTCGGTGAGACGACCGTCGGCTCGGCGCGCACCGCCAGGCGCAGCGGTTCGCCATCGGAGTCGATGACGGTGGCCACGCCAAGCTTGCGCAGCTCCATGATCAGCTGGGCGTAAAAGCCGCTGTCGACGCCGATCGGCAAAGAGCCCGCGAGCACGCAGATCTGCGCGCCTCGCGCCAGGTAGAGCAGCTTGTCGCTGAAGAGCTCGAGCTCCTGCTCGGAGACGTTCGGTCCGCGCTCGTTGATCTCCGTCTGCTCGCCGGTGGTCGGATCGATCACCGCCGTGTTCGTGCGCGACTCCTCCCGAGTGCGCACGAAGTCGTTGAGGATCGCCTCCTCGGTCAGCGCTTCGACGATTCGTGTTCCCGTGGGACCGCCGGCGAGCCCGGTCGCGATCACCGGATGCCCGAGCCGCTTGAGCGCACGCGCGACGTTGACACCCTTGCCCCCGGCGCGCGTCCTCTGCTCGACGGCGCGGTGGCGCCGGCCGAGGCGGAAGCTGGGGACCGCGAGCGTGCGGTCGATCGCGGCGTTGAGCGTGACGGTGATGATCATGCGGCGCCAACCCTCCCTTGCCTGCGCCGTCGCTCGGTCCTCAGTCTTCGCCGACGGTGCATCGCAACAAGCAGGCTACCGCCAGCGACGAACGCCAGTGCGCCGATCCCGATCGGGCCGGCCAGCGCGCGTCGGACGCGCTCCACGGTTCCGATGCGAGTGAGACGGCGAGCAGTGACCAGCGGCACGCGCGCAATCACCCGGCCTGCGACGCGGACAGTGACCGTGCCGACCCTCGTACCCGCGGCCAGCGGGGCGTTGAGCGCACGAGGTGCCGCAACCGAGATGACCGGCCGGGTGCCGCGACGCAGCTCGCCACTTGCCCGACTGGCGGTGACCAGCGCAACCTTCTTGCCGTCGCCACCGCGGGCACGCGCCTGCGCGAGCATCCGGCCCGCGGGGACGAGCACCGCGTGACGATACGAGCGGAGCCCGTAGCGCAGTAGCGCGAGCGTGTCGGCGTCGCGCGTCGCTTCGCTCGGGTCGCCCAACACCGCGCTGAGGACCGTCACTCCGTGACGGGTGGCGGAGCCGACGAGGCAGAACCCGGCGGCGCGCGTGTGGCCGGTCTTTACGCCGGTGATCCAATGATGGGCCGCGACCAGACGGTTGCGATTGACGATCTGGCGCCGATGGCGGCCACTTCGCAGCGTCGCATGGGTGCGCTTGACGGTTGCGGCGAAGAACCGGTTGCCCAGGTCCACGCGAGCGAGGGCGACGAGATCGGACGCTGACGAGTAGTTGCGCCGGTCATCGAGCCCGACGGGACTCGCGTAGTGGGTGTGGCTCAGATGAAGCCGGCGCGCGCGGCGGTTCATCGCGCGCACGAACGATCGCCGCGAGCCGGCGACCCCCTGTGCGAGCGTGGCCGCCGCATCGTTGGCGCTGGGGAGCAACAGCGCGCGCAGCAGGTCGCGCACGGTGAGGTGCTCGCCGGGGTGCAGCCCGATCGTCGACTCCCCCGGCCCAGCGCGGTAGTGGGGCACCGTCAGGCGCTCTCGCAGCGACCCCCGCTCGAGCGTCAGCAGCGCGGTCATCAGCTTGGTGGTCGAGGCGATCGGCCGTCGCTTATCGGCGTGCCGGCGCAGCAGCGCGTCGCCGCTCTCGCTCTCGATCACGATAGCCGCTTTGGCGTGCAGGTGCGGCGGCTTCACCAGCGCGCCTGCGGGGCTCGCGCAGGAAGCGATCGCCGCGAGCATCGCGAGCGAGGCGCGCGCGCACCTCGGCGCGAGCCGGGAACAGCCCTTCAAAGCACGCTCACCCCGTCTTTGCGCTTTTCTTGGTTTGCCGCCCGCAGTGGCCCCCGCCCGGACTGATCCTGATCAGTTGTCCGGCCTGGACCGCATTCGGATCGAGACCCTTGTTCAATTGCTGCAATTGCTTCACGGGAACGCCGGTCTTCTGCGCGATCGTCGACAGCAGCTGGCCTGGCTTGACCCGGTAGCAACGCTTCGGCCTGCCCTTCTTGTCGAGCAGCCGGGGCGTCGGTGCGCTTGCCTTGTGGCGCTTGTGGTGGCTTCCTCCACGAGCGCCCGCCAGGATCAGGACAAACACGATGAGGAAGCCCACCAAAGCCAGCGGGGCGAGCGCGCGGGCTCTGCTGGGGGGTGGCATCGCGCGGCGATGATACTGCCGCCTCGGGAGGCAAAGGACGCCTCGGGCGACCACTTGCAATCAGGCATTGCTTACGGCGTCTCTCAGCCTGAGCGCGCCCACGCCGCCTCGCGCAGCCGCTCGGCCGCGGCACGCGCGGCTGTCGCGGGCTGATCCGGCGAGGACTCGTGGGCGCACGCGATCGAGCGCGAGGCCGAGATCAGACCGCCGGCGCGTCCCGGCGCCCACGCCGGCGCGAGAGACTCGACGCGCCCGCCCTGACTCCCAATCCCTGGCAGCAGGAAGATCGTGTGTGGCATCAACTCGCGCATCCGGGCAAGGTGCTGCGGCGCGGTCGCTCCGGTGACGGCGCCCACGTCCGCGAGCCCGCTGCCGCCGACGCTGTCGCCTCCGAGTGTCGCGACAAGCGCCGCCAGCCTCTCCCAGAGAGGCTCGCCGCCGGCAAGCGTGAGGTCCTCGACGTCTGCCGCACCCGGATTCGACGTACGTACGAGTACGAAGACGCCGGCCCCGGCGATCCGCGCCGCTTCGATCAGGGGCAGCAATGCGTCGACGCCGAGCAGTGGGTTGGCCGTGAAGGCGTCGGCGGCGAGCCCAGCGACCTCGCCGAACGGAGTGGGAGTCGCGCCGACCAGCGCGTCAGCGTAGGCGGAGGCGGTGACCGGCACGTCGGCCCGCTTGCCGTCGGCGATGACAAGCAGGCCGGCCGCGCGCGCATGGGCGACGGTGTCGGCAAGCGCCGACCAGCCCGCGGAGCCGAGCCGCTCGAAACAGGCCAGTTGCGTCTTGACCGCTACACATGCCGGCCCGGCGGCATCGATCAGCGCCGCGCAGTGGGCAGCGACCGCACGGCCGGCGCGCTCCGCGGACGTCCCAGGAGGCGTCCCCGCGTCGAGCGCGACCGGCCACAGCTTCGACGGCTCGGGGTCCAGGCCGAGCACCAGCTGGGAGCTGCGCCGCTCGACGCATTTCGCCAGACGATCCGCGAAGTGCGTCGGAGTCGACGGAGCGACCGGCTGGGCGCGACCGGACTTTGCGATCGAGTCGGTCCTGGCTAGCCGGCCTTAACGGCCTTCTTCAGGGCCGAGCCGGCCGAGAACTTTGGCACCTTCGACGCGGCGATGTGCATCCGCTCGCCGGTCTGCGGGTTACGCCCCTCGCGCGCGTTGCGATGCGACACCGAGAACTTGCCGAACCCGGAGAAGCTGACCTCGCCCCCGCGGCTGAGTGCGGCCTCGATGGTGGTAATGAACGCATCGACGGCGTCCGCAGCTTCCTTCTTGTTGAGACCCGCACGATCCGATACAGCGTCCACGAACTCGGACTTCGTCACGATGCTCCTCCTTCTACGCTGGTTGGAGTTGTCGAACCTAACAGCGTCCGCGGACACAACAACGGCGCAAAGCCGCCGAATATCCGCAATTTGCGGGTCCTCGGTGCGCGATCGGGACGCCCGTGCGCCCGCTCGCGGCAAATCGCCGCCGCTTCAGTCTGGTTCGCCGTCCTTGGCTGAGCGCCGCGTGGCGCGGCCGGCAGCGGCTTCGCCGGTCTGCGCCAAAGCCGCGTCGAGCATCGCCTCAGCCGCTTCCAACAGGGCGCCGCCGCGCTCCTGCGCCGGCTCCAGCGTCTCCATGGTCCCGTCGGGCGCATGCAGTCGGATGCGCGGCTCGCGGCCCTGGCGCCGGCGCCGGACCGCGCCGCCGACATCCTCCACGATCGCGGTCATCCGAGCCAGCCGACCGCGCCGCTTCACGCCGGCCGCGGCTCCAGCTCCGCGAGCACGCGGCGGAGGTCGTAGAGCACGAGCGAGGCCACCACGGGCCGACCGGTGACGACGGCGAGCGCTCGCTGAGGCGAACGGACGGCAAACACGGCGCCGCGCTCCGTGACCACCTCGATCGCGCTCGCGGGGGCGGCATCGAGCAGCTGGGCAGCGGGACCCGCGAGGACGCTGCTGCCGGCCAGACGACGGCCGGCTGCGTCGAGCACGACGCCCGCCCGAACGTCGATCGAGAGCGCTGCCAGCTGGTCGAGCGCGTCCTCTGGCTGCAGTGCCGTCATCTCGTCGGCGAGAATACGTGAGTGCCACTCGCGCGAATCGCCTGGCTGCTGGTCGTCGCCGCCTGCCTGATCACCTGCGTATTGCTGCTGATTGACGGCTATCGCGGATACAGCGCGGTCGCGTTCGCCGTCGCGCTCTCGGCCGCGATCAACCTTCGCTGAGCTCGCCGAAGACGCTCGCGGCGCCAGGACCGCGCTGGGGGCGGGGATCATTGCGGCGGCACGTCGGTGCCGGGCCGTACGCGATCCGCGGGCTCGAGGTGAATCAACACGTCAGCCTGGCTGAGCCGATCGGCGATCGCGTCCTGTAGCTCGTGCGCGGTGCGGTGCGCCGCCTCGAGCGTTGTGCCGGCGCCGAACTGCACGTGCAGGTCGATGTAGCGGCGGGCGCCGGCGCGACGTGTACGCAGGTTGTGGTAGCCGACCACTCCGTGCTCGCCAAACAGCGCGACACAGCCGCGGATCGCTTCGATCTCCTGCGGCGGCAGCCCCTCGTCGACGAGCACGCGTGTCGAGCGCGAAAGTAGCCTCAGGCCGCTCCAGATGATCGCTACGGCGATCGCCAACGCAACCGCCGCATCGATCCAGCTGGCGCCGGTGACCTGGACCAGCACGAGCCCCACCAGGACGCCGGCCGACGTTGCGGCATCCGTTCGCAGGTGCGCCGCGTCGCCCTCGAGCGCGGGCGACTCGTACGCGCGCGCGACGCGGCTGATGCGACTCGAGACGACTACGTTGATTGCGGCCGACAGCCCCACGACGACGATCCCTACCCCGAGCCTGTGAACCGATCCGCCCTCGATCAGCCTGTGGATCGCTTCGTAGATGATCACCGCGGATCCCACAAGGATCAGCACGCCCTCGATCGCCGCGGCGAGGTTCTCAATCTTGTAGTGGCCGTAGCGATGCTCGTCGTCGGCCGGGGCGCTCGCCTTGCGGACCGAGAAGAGAGCGACGAACGAAGCGATCAGGTCGATCGACGAATGCAGCGCCTCGGTCAGGATCGCCACCGAGCCGGTGAGGATGCCCGCCACCAGCTTGAATGCGATCAGCGCTGAGTTGGAGCCGACCGAGAGCGCCGCCGCCGCCGTCTTCGCGCTTTCACCCGCGCGATGTTGAGGTGATGCCGAGCCCGTCCCAGGAGCGTCGCGCGAGCTCTTCCGGATCAGCCGCGCAGCCATGAGTCCAAGGCCCGGGCGGCGCGTGCTCGATGCGAGATCGAGTCCTTCTCGGTGTCCGCAAGCTCGGCCATCGTGCGTCCCTGCGCCAGCGATTCGCCCGGCAGGAAGATCGGGTCGTAGCCGAAGCCGTTGTCGCCTCGCGGGTCGGCCGCGACGACGCCCTCACAGCGACCCTCGAAAACGCGCTCGCGCTGGGCGACCGGGTCGCTGTATGCGAGCGCGCAGACGTAGGTGAGCTCGCTGCCGGCCGGCGCCTCGCTGCGCAGCTTGTCGAGGTTCTCGGCATCCGTTGCGTTCTCGCCCGCGTAACGAGCGGAGCGCGTTCCAGGCCGTCCGCCAAGCGCGGCTGCGGCGATCCCCGAGTCGTCAGCGATCGCCGGGCGACCGGTGGCCACGGCGGCGGCGCGCGCCTTGACGAGAGCGTTGTCGGCGAATGTCGCTGCCTGCTCGGGTGGAAGCGCGGCTTCGTCGGGCAGCGGATCGAGCTCGTGAGCGGGCAGCAGCCGAGCGAACTCGCGCTGCTTGTGCCGATTGCGCGTCGCGAGCACGAGCCTCATCGCGATCCGGCGGGATTCGCGCATGCGCCTTGCTGGATGGCGCGCAGCCGCTCGATCCCGCTCGCCGCAAGCGCCAGCAGGTCGTCGAGGTGGGCGCGAGAGAGCGGCGTGCGTTCAGCCGTCGCCTGGACCTCGACCAGACCGCCGTCACCGGTCATGACGACGTTTGCGTCCACCTCGGCGGTCGAGTCCTCGGGGTAGTCGAGGTCGAGCACCGGCTCGCCTGCGACGATCCCGCAGGAGACCGCCGCGATCGATCCGGTCAGCGGCGAGCGCTCGAGCTTTCCTTCGTCGAGCAGCCGCCGGCAGGCCAGCGCGAGTGCGACATATCCACCGGTGATTGCCGCGCAGCGCGTGCCGCCATCGGCCTGGAGCACGTCGCAGTCGACGTATACGGTGCGTTCGCCGAGCTGCTCGAAGCCAACGACTCCGCGCAGCGACCGTCCGATCAGCCGCTGAATCTCGACGGTGCGCCCGTCGAGCCGGCCGCGCGTGATGTCACGCTGCTTGCGCTCCCCCGTAGACGCGGGAAGCATTCCGTACTCGGCGGTCAGCCAGCCCCGCCCCTTCCCGGCCAACCAGCGGGGAACGCTCTCCTCCACCGACGCCGTGCAGATGACGCGAGTCTCGCCAACGGAGATCAGCGCCGAGCCCGTCGCGGGCCGCACGAAGCCCGGCTCGATCGAGGTCGGCCGCAAGGCATCGGCCGCGCGGCCGTCGTGGCGAGCGGCGCCGCTCACGCCGAGAGGCCCCGCTCGGCTGCCGCCGTCGTGACGCCAAGCTCGATCGGCGCCACGACCTCCAATGGCATTTGCAGGAAACGGCTGCCGAGCGTGCGGAAGTCCTCGACCGCGCCGGTGCAGAGGAAGCGGTAATCACCCTCGCCGCTGCGCGAGCTCTCCATTCCGCGCACCGCCAGGGCGTGCTCAGCGCGACGGGCGACCGCGGTGCCCGAGGTGATCATCGCCACGCCGCGACCGAGAGTGCGCTGCAGCATCGGCGCGACCAGGGGGTAGTGAGTCGACCCGAGGATCACCGTGTCGACCTCCGCCTCACGCAGCGGAGCGCAATAGCCGCGGACGGTGTCGACGACGCGCTGGTCGAAGGGGAAGCCCCCCTGGATGATCGGCGCCAGATCGGGACAGGCGACGCTGTGCAGCTCGACCAGCGGATCGGCGGCGTGCAACGCCTGCTCATAGGCCCCTGACGCAACGGTCACGGGAGTGGCAAGCAGTCCGACGCGTCCGCTGTGTGTCGCCTCGACGGCAAGCTGAGAGGCGGGCGCGACCACGCCGATGACGTCGACGCCGGTGCCGCGCGCGGCAACGTGCGCAGCAAG
>DASZZG010000235.1:0-3716 GCA_035543355.1 Solirubrobacteraceae bacterium
CGCGACAGCGGATGACCGCCAGCGGATCGCCTTCGCCGCGGGACAGCCGAGCGAACGCTTCGAGCTGCTGTTGTCGGATCGCTCGCAGGCGCGGACGGTCGCGCTCGATCACTCGCAGCGCTGCGCGCCGACCGTGCGCTCCGCCGCGATGGCGGTGCTCTCGCCCGCTGCGCCGCCGGCGCTGCCGGCCGACGACGGCGCGCGCGCGGGCGAGGTCGCATTCTGGCGCTGCGACAACGAACGCGCCCAGGCGCAGTCGGTCGCGGCCGACATCGAGGCGCTGCTCGCGCGAGGCGCGCCGCCGGGGTCGATAGCGGTCCTCGTGCGGTCGATCCGCAACGAGGGCCAGGCGATCTCACTGGCGCTCGAGGAGCGCGCCGTCGTCCACGCGGTCCTCGGCACGGGCGCCTTCTACCAGCGCGCCGAGATCCGCGACGTGCTCGCCTGGCTGCGCTTGCTGTGCGATCCGGGCGACGCGAACGCCGTTGTGCGCGCGCTCGCGCGGCCGCCGATCGAGCTGCAGTCGATCGACCTTGCGCGCTGTATCCAGATTGCGCGACGGCGCAAGCTCGACATGGTCTCGGCGCTCGTCGCCGCCACCGAGTCGCCGCAACTCCCCCCGGAAGCGCGCGACCGCATACTCGCCTTTCTCAAGCTCCACCGATCGGCGTCGGGGTCGCTCGACAAGCTGCGTCCGGATCTCTACGTCCACCGCCTTGTCGAACGCCTCGGCCTGCGTCGCCAACAGCTCTTTGCGGCCCAGGCCGACGTCGTGCAACGCCTGCGCAACCTCGCCCGCCTGGGCGAGATCGCAGCTGCCTACGCACGCCGTTCGCCGCACGGCACGGCGCGCGACTTCGGCCGCTACGTCGCGGCGGTCGCGGAAGCGGGACTGAGCGAAGAGGAGGCGGGAGCGGAGACCCCGGGCCCCGCGGTGCAGGTGATGGCGATGCACGCCGCGAGAGGGCTCGAGTTCGACCACGTCTATGTCCTTGGCCTGCACTCGGCGCGCATGCCCGGGGCGCGCGACCCGGGCGCCGAGTCGATCCCCGGCGAGCTGCGCAGCGCGGGTGGCGCCGGCGACCCCGGCGAGGACTCGCGCGTCGCCCATGTCAGCGCGATGCGCCGGCTGTTGCACGTCGCGCTGTCGCGCGCGCGCACGCGCCTCGTGCTCTCCTACAGCGAGCGCGACGGCGCCGGCGGCGTGTTGCGCCCCTCGCCCTTCGCGGAGCAGGCCCGGATCGCCGTGGGCGGCAAATGGGAGCCCCGCGCGGAGGAGCTGTTCGGTCCCGCCGAGACGCTCCACGCGACCTTCCGCGCGCTGCGCGACGAACTGGTGCAGACGCTGCCGCGGGTGGGGTCTCGCCTCGGCGAGCTGCGCCTCGACACCGAGCTCGACGTCTCCCGCGCCGCCGTGCGCTACCTCGAGCTGCTCAAGCTCGCCGCACTGATCCAACGGCCGGCCGACCAGGGCTTGCGCGACGCGCTTGCCGACGTCAACGCCCGCCTCGCACAGGCCGTTACCCCGGAGCAGCGCGAGATTCTCGCGGGCTCGGGCCTCGACGAGTATCTGCTCGACGCGGAGCGCGACGAGCGCCGGCGAGCCAGCACCGTGGCCGCTCGCGACGAGCCGTCGCTCGAGGCCTTCCTGCCGCGCCGCGGCGACGGGCTGGTGCTGTCGGCGTCCGACGTCGACACGTACCGCACCTGCCCGTTGAAGTACAAGTTCGCGCGCGTCCTGCGCATTCCGCAGGAGCCCACCGTCAACCAGCGCTTCGGGATCCTCGTCCACCAGGTGCTCGAGCGCTTTCACGGCGGCAGCGGCCGGGGCAGCCTCGCCGAGATGCTCGGCCTGCTCGAGGCAGGCTGGCGCCGGTCGGGGTTTGGCGACTCCGACGAAGAGCGCCAGTTGCGTGCGAAGGCGGTCGAGGCGCTCACCCGCTACCGCGAGGAGTTCGCCGCCGATACCGCCGAGCCCGTGTGGTTCGAGCGCTCCTTCTCGTTCAAGCTCGGCAGCCATACCGTGCGCGGCCGCGTCGACCGCGTCGATCGCCTTCCCGGTGGCGAGTACGAGCTGATCGACTACAAGACCGGGCGCCCGAAGACCGCCGCCCAGCTCAAGCAGGACGTGCAGCTCGCGCTGTACGCGGTCGGCGCGCGCGAGGCGTGGGAGCTCGACGCCCCGCGACAGGCCTACTACTACGTGCTCGACAACGAGAAGGTCCCGCTGGCGCCCGAGGACGCCGGCGGCGCATGGGTGACCGACACCGTGACCGAGGTTGCCGACGGCATCATGGGCCAGGGGTTCGAGCCGACGCCGTCATACGCGGCGTGCTCGGTGTGCGACTACCGCTTGGTCTGTCCGGCGGCCGAGCGGTAACCGCCGGCGACTGCGAGCTAGTTCGACTCGCGGCCGTGCTGGCGCAGGAAGCGCTGGAACTCGCGCGCGATCACGTCGCCCGACGGGAGCTCGCCGGGATCGACTTCGGTGTCCTCCTCCTCGGCGGCGCGCTCGAGCCGCTCGACGAACGCCTGCACGTCGGGGTCGGACTGCACCGCAAGGTTGACCTGGCGCTCGTAGTCCGTGGCTGCCTGCTCGAGCTCGGACGCGTCGACCGAGACCCCCACCAGCCCCTCGAGCTTGCGTACGAGCGCGAGCGCCGCCTTCGGGTTGGGCGCGGCGGCGACGTAGTGCGGGACGGTCGCCCACAGCGATGCCGACGGGATGCCGGCCTCGGCGCACGCCGAGTGCAGCACGCCGGTGATGCCGGTGGGGCCCTCGTAGTTGGCGGAGCCCAGCCCGAGTTGCTGGGCAAGTTCGTCATCCGACGCCAACCCCGTGATCCCCACGGCGCGCGAGTGCGGAACGTCGGCGAGCAGCGCGCCGAGCGTGACAACGAGTTGGGTGCCGAGCGCCTCGGCGAGGTCGAGCACGTTGCGGCAGAAGCCACGCCAGCGCAGCGACGGCTCCATGCCCGAGAGCAGGATCAGGTCGCGCGGGGCGCGCGGGACGCGAACTTCGTAGAACTCGACGTTCGGCCAGGTGATCTGGCGCGCGCGGCCGTCGGTGAGCCGAATCTGCGGGCGTGTGTTCTGAAAGTCGAAGTACTCCTCCGGGTCCACCGCGGCGAAGCGTTCGGCGCCGAGCGCCGACCCGAGAAACGACAGCGCGGCCGAGGCGGCGTCACCGGCGTCGTTCCAGCCCTTGAACGCGCACACGAGGGCGGGAGCGCGCAGGTTGTCAGGACGACGATCCCAGAGCAGAGGCTGCATTTCGTCCACCGTAGCGGATGCGGGAGGGTGGTCCGGCGGGCCGGCTAACGGCGCAACGCCGCGGGAGGTGGCGTGTTCGGTGATGGCTGCGACGGGTCGAGCGCCGGGCAGGCGGTCGCCAGGGAGTGCGCACCCGCCTGTTTCGCGTTGAAGTCGGCGACCAACTGCTGCTTGTCCGAGTCCGTCAGCTCCGCCGCGGTCTTGATGCTGTTGTCGATCTGGAAGGTACCCCTAAAGCGCAAATGCCCGCCTTTGCGCTGCTCGATTCGGCCACGCACGATCTGGTGGTCGGCGGTCGGCTGATAGATCCGCTGCACCGCTTCGAGGCGCGGGTGGTTGTCGCACTGGGCATGCGGGTTGACGGAGGTCCAGTCGATCCGGGGCGGGACCTTGTCGAACGACGGTTGCGAGACCCCGACGGAGTCGTGATGGTCGAATCCCGT
>DASZZG010000236.1:0-7393 GCA_035543355.1 Solirubrobacteraceae bacterium
GTTCCTCGTTCGCACGTACCACCTGGCTCTGATGCCGGGGCTCAAGCGCAAGCTGCGTCTGGTGGCCGACTGGACCGTCGCCCTGCTGTTCGATCGCGACGCTTCCGAGCTGGGACAGCTCGGGCACCCGCCCGCGCTGCAGCCGGTGCTGGAGGCCCAGAGCGCCGGCGGGACGGCGGCCGACGAGCCCGGCGCTCAGGGGCCTGGCTGAACCGGCGCTTCGCGCTTCACGACCGTGAACAGCGCGTGTCGCGGCGCCGACATAGCGCCGCTCGCGGGGTCGGTCGCGGTGGCGGTCACGCGGTAGAGGTCCGGCGACAGCGCAGCGTCACCGATGCGACCGCTGAACGGCGTCGCATTGCGGCCGGCGGCGCCGCTGCGGGTGAGTGTTCCGACGGCCAGATAGACGTGGCAGTGGTTCTTCGGCACCGGCTTGCGCTCGAGGATCTTGTGCCCGGGTCGCACGCGACACTCGCCGCCGACGGTCCGGCCGGGAAGCACGCGATCGATCAGAAAGGTCACCGACGCGGCGGTTGACAGCTCATAGACGAACGTCGTTCCCTCGAGCGCGCGTGCGGCCACCGGCGTCGCGGCCGGAGCTACCGCGAAGTGCGAGCGCGTGATCGACAGCGTGAGCGTCGGGCCGGCAGGCGGCGCGGGGTCGGTCGGCGGCGGCGGCGACACGTCGCCTTGGCTGCCGCCGGCGGCCCCGAGCGACAGCGTGGCGCCGAGCGCCAGCGCGGGTAGAAGCCTTCGCAGCCTCATCGCGACGATGGTAATTGGGCGAGCCGGGTCGCAACGGTAGTTGCGATCATCCGTTTCGGACATGAGGCTTTCGAACAGCGAGCATGAATCCCCCTCCTGGCGTATCCGCGACGTCGCGCCTGACTTCAGGCTCGAGGATGCGTGGGCGATACCGGCTCACGGCGGCGTCGACGACTTTGCGAAGTTGCTCGAGGTCATGGCCTCGCTCGACCCGGCCCGCGGGGAGTCTCGGGCGACCCGCGCGCTCTTCAGTCTTCGCTGGCGCATCGGCGGCTGGTTCGGCTGGGACGATGCCTCCGAACGGCGCCCGATCCCTGGCAACGCCGAAACGACACTGAGCGCCAGGCTGCCCGAGGACCTGCGTAACAGCGCAGCCGGTGTGAAGCTGGCTGCAGCGGACTTCATCCCCCTCTATCGGACCGATCTCGAGTGGGCCGCCGAACTCTCGAACAAGACTGTCCACGCCGTGCTCCACCTCGCTTGGGTCGACCGCGGAGACGGGCGCTATCAAGGGCAGATGGGGGTATATGTCAAGCCGCGAGGCAGGTTCGGCAACGTCTACATGGCCCTGATCGCGCCTTTCCGGCATCGAGTCGTGTACCCGGCGCTGATGCGACAGGTCGAGAAAGCCTGGAACGCTCGAATCGCGCAACGCTCGTGATCGAGAGCGCCCGCTAGCTCGATTCTCGGAGCGAGCGGGTCTCGAGCTCGGCCGCGGTGGTGACGCTCGCGGCCTCGAGCAGGCGATCCGCGCGTTGGCGCGCCCGCCTGCCAACGAGACGGCCGAAGCTCATGCGTCGCTTGGCGACGATGCCGTAAAGCAGGTTGGTGATACGGG
The DNA here is from genome assembly GCA_035543355.1 of Solirubrobacteraceae bacterium. Lineage (GTDB taxonomy): Bacteria > Actinomycetota > Thermoleophilia > Solirubrobacterales > Solirubrobacteraceae > DASZZG01. The sequence goes on from DASZZG010000236.1 coordinate 1,604, forward strand.
GGGCGCTGCCGGCCAGGTGGGCCGGCAGTCGCATCGACGGTAGCGCCGCCAGCACCTCGGCGGCAGCGGCGCCTCCCGAGCGACGACGGCCGTCTTCGCCAACAGCGTGAGCCGCAAGCAGGCGATCGCCGGGATCGAGGTCCGCCAGCAGCTCGGCGCCCAGTGAGGACTGAATCGGCACGGCGACGAGCAGCCGGCGATCGTCGCGCCTGAGCACCCACGCCATCGCCCAGCGGCAAAACCCGCAGTCTGCGTCGTAGAGAACGAACAACGGGTCTCCTACGCGTGCAGGGTCGAGCCGGCCACGGCCGCACTGTAAAGGCGCCGGCGTCTGCCGACGTGGCCGGCGACCTCCACGCGTATCCTGTGCCCGGATGACACCAGTGTCGGTTGCCGATCAGATCAAGTCGGATCTCGCGACGGCGATGAAGGCGGGCGAGCGGGAGCGCGTGGGCGCGCTGCGGCTGGTGTTGTCGGAGTTGCAGAAGGCCGTCAAGGACGGTCACGACGATGAGCTCGCCGTGCTTCGCCGCGAACGCAAGCGCCGGATCGAGGCCGCGGAGCAGTTCGGCGCCGCCGGCCGCGAGGAGCTCGCGGTCGGAGAACGCGCCGAGGCCGTGTTGATCGAGTCGTATCTGCCGGCCGAGATCGGCGACGACGAGCTGGACGCGCTGGTCGCGGAGAAGGTGGCCGAGTCGGGAGCGGAGAACCTGCGAGACATCGGGCGCGTGATGGCGCTGGTGATGCCCGCGGTGAATGGCCGCGCCGACGGCAAGCGGGTCTCGGCCAAGGTGCGGGAGGCGCTCGCGGATGCGTAGGGCGCTCGAGCTGCCCGGCGGCGTCGCGGCCGGGCTTGCGGGGACCAACGACGCTGTGCTCAAGGCGCTGGAAGGCCATCTCGAGTGCGACGTCTTCCTGCGCGGCAACGTGGTCACGCTCGACGGCGACGCCGACGCCGTCACGGTGGGCGCGGAGGTGGTCGGTGAGCTTGCGGACCTGATCGCTCGTGGGCACGAGATCGCCCCCGGCACGATCGAGGCCGTGACGCGGGCGCTCGACGCGCACGAGTCTCCCGCGACCATTCTGGACGACGTGGTCTGGCGGCACCGCAACACCAAGGTGGCGCCCAAGACGCTCAACCAGAAGCGCTACGTCGACTCGATCCGCACGCGCACGATCACGTTCGGGATCGGCCCGGCGGGCACCGGCAAGACGTTCCTCGCCGTGGCGATGGCCGCGCTCGCGCTGTCGCGCCGCGAGGTCAACCGGATCATCCTCACGCGCCCCGCGGTCGAGGCCGGCGAGCGCCTCGGGTTCCTTCCCGGCGACATCATGGCCAAGGTCGACCCGTACCTGCGGCCGCTGTTCGACGCGCTCCACGACATGCTCGATCCCGAGCGCGTGCAGCAGCACCTCGAACGCGGCCAGATCGAGGTCGCGCCGCTCGCCTTCATGCGCGGGCGGACGCTCAACGACTCGTTCATCATCCTCGACGAGGCGCAGAACACGAGCCCCGAGCAGATGAAGATGATCCTGACGCGGCTCGGCTTCGGGTCGAAGATGGTGGTCACCGGCGACATCACGCAGATCGACCTGCCGCGCGAGCAGACGTCCGGGCTCGTCGTGGTGGCCGACATCCTCGACGGCGTGGAGGGGATCGACTTCGTGCGCTTCGGCGGCGAAGACGTCGTCCGTCACAAGCTCGTCCAGCGGATAGTCGCCGCCTACAACGAGCACTCCAAGCGGGCGGCGCCCGAGCTGCGCCCGGCTCACGGTCGCGGCGCCTGAGCCCGCCGTTTGAAGTGCTCGACGTCGAGCTGATCGGGCTCGAGCAGCCGACCGTCGAACTGCGGCCCGCGGAGCTGCGCGAGCTCTGCGAGCTGGCGCTGGCGTCGGCGGGCGTCGACAGCGGGCACGTCGCGCTGGTCTTCGTCGAGGCGGACGAGATCGCGCGCTTGAACGCCAAGCATCGCGGCATCGACGGGCCAACCGATGTGCTCTCCTTCCCGCTCGACGGCGCCGAGCCGGCGGCCGGCCCGCGCGAGCTCGGCGACATCGTCATCTGTCCGGCGCATACGGAGGATTTGCGCGAGGCGGTGGTCCACGGCGCGCTGCACCTCGGCGGGATGGACCACGAGCGCGACCACGGCGAAATGCTCATCCTGCAGCGCGAGCTGCTGGGCTGGACCAGCGGAACGTCGCGCGCGACTCAGTAGTGGCGCCGCCGTGAGCCCAACGCGAGCGGGCTTCGTGGCGCTTGCCGGCAGGCCGAACGTCGGCAAGTCGACATTGGTTAACGCGATCGTCGGGATCAAGGTGGCGATCGTCTCCGACAAGCCGCAGACGACGCGCCGGGCGCTGCGCGGCGTGGCGACCGGCTCCGACTGGCAGCTCGTGCTCGTCGATCTCCCCGGCGTTCAGCGCCCGCGCGACCCGCTGACCGAACGAATGCAGCGCCGCGTCGAGCGCGAGCTTGCCGACTCCGACGTCACCCTGCTCTTGCTCGATGGCCAGCATCCCCCGGGGCCGGGCGATCGTTTCATCGCGGCCGCCCTGCGGGCCGCGCAGATGCCGGTGCTGATCGCCGTCAACAAGGTCGACCGGCTGGACCACGCCAAAACGGCCCAGGCGCTTCAGGCGGCCGCCGAGCTCGACGTGGGGGAAGAGATCTTTCCGATCTCCGCGCGAACCGGGACTGGCGTGCCCGAGCTGGTCGAGCACCTGATCGGACGCCTGCCGGAGAGCCCGTTCCTGTATCCGGCGGGCGAGCACTCGGACCTGCCCGAACACGTGCGGCTGGCGGAGCTAGTGCGCGAGCAGGTGCTCGCGCGCACCTTCGAGGAGGTGCCGCATGCGGTCGACGTGCAGGTCTCCGAAGTCGACCGCTCGCGGCCGGAACTCGCCACGGTGGCCGCCCAGCTATGGGTCGAGACTCCGTCGCAGAAGGGGATCCTGATCGGCGCGCGCGGGCGCATGATCAAGGCAATCGGCACGGCCGCGCGGCGCGCGCTGGAGCGCGAGCTGGGTGTGAAGGTGCACCTCGACCTTTCGGTCAGGCTGCGTCGCCGCTGGCGCGCCGACGAGGCCTTGCTCGACCGGCTCGGGATCGAATAGGCGATCGGCGCGGGCGAGCCCGCGTCCGCGCGCACCTAGAATCAGCGCGACCATGGATGACTCCAAAGTTGCCTATGACGAGCACGGCCTGGTCCCGTGCGTCGTGCAGGACTGGCGCACTGGCGAGGTGCTGACAGTCGCGTACATGAACGCGGACGCGCTCGCGCGAACGCGCCAAACGGGCGAGATGCACTTCTTCAGCCGCTCGCGGTCAGCGCTGTGGCACAAGGGTGAGACGAGCGGCAACACGCAGGCCGTGCGGGCGATTCGCTACGACTGTGACGCTGACACGTTGCTGGCCCTGGTCGAGCCGGCCGGCCCCGCCTGTCATACGGGCGAGCGGACGTGCTTTCACGCTGGAGAGCTCGACCCTCCGGCGCCGCACGAGGCGTTGCCTGCGCTCGAGCGCGTGCTCGAGCAACGGGCGCGCGACCGGCCCTCCGATTCCTACACGACGACGCTGCTCGAGGATCCGCCGCGAATCGGCGACAAGCTGCGCGAGGAGGCGGAGGAGGCCTCACGCGCGGCCGCGGACGAGAGCGACGATCGCCTCGCCGAGGAAGCGGCTGACGTCCTCTATCACCTGTCGGTGCTGCTGCGCTCGCGCGGGCTGTCGCTCGCCGACGCCTACGCCGTCCTCAATGACCGCCGTCGCGCCTGAACCGGCCGCAACGATCGAGCCCGCGCTCCGCGAGGTGCGCGAGCTTGCCCGTGCGCACAACCTGGTGCCGCTGCGTCACAGCTTCATCGACGACTGCGAGACGCCCGTATCGGCCTTTCTCAAGCTGCGCGAGCTGGGCGCCGCCTTCCTGCTCGAGTCGGCCGAGCAGGGGCAGCGGGTAGGCCGCTACTCGTTCATCGGCATGCGCCCGCGCAAGCTGCTGCGCTGGTCGCTCGGCGACGGTGGCGACCCCTATGCGATCGCAGCCGCCGAGGTAGGCCGCTACCGCCAGGCGCCGCTGATCGACGGGCCGCCGTTCGCCGGCGGAGCGGTCGGGTTCTTCGGCTACGACCTGGTGCGCGCGATCGAGCCGCTGGGGCCGCCCAATCCCGATCCGATCGGACTGCCCGACATGGCGTTGATGATTTCGGATGCGCTGGTCGTGTTCGATCACCTCAAGCACACGGTCACGCTGCTCGCCAACGTCCATGCGGACGACGGCGCGGACATCGCCGAGTCCTACGAGGCCGCGGTGGCGACTATCGGCGAGATCCGCGCGCGACTCGCGGGGCCCGTGCCGCGGCCGTCGCAACCGCTTGCGCCACGCGTCCACGAGCCGTTCGAGAGCAACATGGAGCGCGCCCGCTTCGAGCGGATCGTCGAGCGGATCGTCGAATACATCCATGCGGGCGACTGCTTCCAGGTGGTGCCCTCGCAGCGCTGGTCGGCGCGCGTTCCGGTCGATGCCTTCTCGATCTATCGGGGACTGCGCGCTGTCAATCCGAGCCCGTACATGTACTTCCTCGATTTCGAGGACTTCCAGATCGCCGGCGCGAGCCCCGAGCCGCTGCTCACGGTGGCCGGCAGGCGGGTCTCGACGCGCCCGGTCGCCGGCACACGTCCGCGCGGCGCCGACGCCGACGAGGACGCGAGGATCGCGGAGGAGCTGCTCGCCGACGAGAAGGAACGCGCGGAGCACGTGATGCTCGTCGACCTCGGACGCAACGATCTCGGCCGCGTCTGCGAGTACGGCACCGTGGAGGTCGAGCGCTTTATGGGGGTCGAGACCTATTCGCACGTGATGCACATCGTCTCGTCGGTCGCGGGGACGCTGCGCGACGGAGTCAACGCGATGGACGCGCTGCGCTCGGCGCTGCCGGCGGGAACGCTCTCGGGCGCCCCCAAGGTTCGCGCCATGCAGATCATCGACGAGCTCGAGCCGGTCAAGCGTGGTCCCTACGGCGGGGCCGTCGGCTACCTGTCCTTCGGCGGTGACCTCGACACGGCGATCCACATCCGCACGGTGGTCGTGAAGGACGGCGTGGCCCACGTTCAGGCCGGAGGGGGCACCGTCGCCGACGCGAAGGCCGACTACGAGTTTCTCGAGTCCGAGGCCAAGGCGCGCGGAGTGCTCGCGGCGATCGAGCTCGCCTGCGCCCAGCCCTACTGGACGTGAGGCAATGCGCGTTCTGGTGGTCGACAACTACGACTCATTTGCCTACAACCTCGTGCAGTACCTCGGTGAGCTGGGAGCGGAGCTCGAGGTCGTCCGCAACGATGCCGCCTCGGCCGACGACCTGCTGCTGCGCGGCTACGACCGCGTCGTCATCTCGCCCGGCCCGTGCACTCCCGACGACGCCGGTATCTCGCTGGAGGTCGCCAAGCGCTTTCCCGCCGGCGGCATACCGCTGCTCGGCGTCTGCCTCGGACACCAGGCGCTGGCGCAAGCGTTCGGCGGCCGCGTGGTCCGCCACGAGCCCGTGCACGGCAAGACGACCGAGATCGAGCATGCCGGCGAGCGATTGTTCGAAGGCCTGCCAAATCCGCTTACCGTCGGGCGCTACCACTCGCTCGTAGTGGCCGAGCCCCTGCCAGACGTGCTCGATCGCACGGCCAGCGCCGACGGGGTGGTGATGGCGGTGCGCCATCGCGAGCTGCCCGCCTTCGGCGTCCAATTCCACCCCGAGTCCGTGCTGACCGACGGCGGCAGGCGACTGCTCGCCAACTTTCTCGAG
>DASZZG010000237.1:0-1736 GCA_035543355.1 Solirubrobacteraceae bacterium
AGGTGAAGCACTCGCGGCGCAGCTCGATCAGCTCCTGCTCGACGTCGTCGCGCAGCTTCCCGCCCGCTGCCAGCAGCTCGGCGATCACCCGCTTGTTGCCGCGCAGCGACATCGGCGCGTTGCCCGCGAGCTCGGTCGCGATCGAGAGCGCCTCGCGCTCGAACTCATCCACCGCGGCAACCCAGTTCACGAGGCCCCAGCGCTCGGCCGTCTCGGCGTCGACGTTTCGCCCTAGCAGGAACAGCTCGCGTGTGCGCGACGGACCGATCACGTCGAGGAAGTTGCGCAGCCCGGTGTGCGAGTAGATCAGCCCGAGCTTGGCCGGGGGCATCCCCAGCTTCACGCCGCTCGCGGCGATTCGCAGGTCGCACGACAACGCCAGCTCGAGCCCGCCACCGATCGCGTGGCCGTTGAGCGCGGCGAGGGTTGGGTAGGGATAGGCGTCGAGCGCCTCGATCGCCGCGGTGAAGGGGTGCGCCACGAGCGCCTCGGCGCGCTCGGGGAACACCTCGTCGGGAATGTCTGAGATGTCGTAGCCGGCCGAGAACATCCGCTCGGTGCCGGTGAGCACGACGCAGCGCGCATCGAGCTGGGGCAGTGTCTGGGCGATCGCGTCGAGGATCGCGTGGTCGAGCGCATTGCGCTTGCTCAGGTTGGCGATCGTCAGCCGGGCGACGCCGGTCGCCGGGAGATCGAGCGCGAGCCGGCCGCCGGCCAGCTCGCGCGGCGCTGCGTCACTCAAGGATCAGCAGTGGATCGCCCTCGTTGACCGCCTGACCCTCCTCGCAGAGCACCTCCTTGACGGTCCCCGGATCCTCGGCCTCGACCGGCATCTCCATCTTCATCGACTCGATGATCACGACCGTGTCGCCCTCTGCGACCGCGTCGCCGACCTTCACTTCGATCTTCCAGACCGTGCCGGTGATGTGGGCCTCGACCTCGGGCATAGGCGGTGTCTGCACCTCCTGGGAACGCTGGTGGACCGCGGGCTCGCCACAATAGCCGCCGTCCCCGACGCCCATGTCCGCGCCACCCGACACAGTCGTCATCGTCAGCGCCCGCAACGAGGCGGATCGCCTGCCGGCGACGCTGCGCGCGCTGGCCGAGGCGTTCCCGGGCGCCCAGGTCGTCGTGGCGGATGACTGCTCGACCGACGAGACGCCACACATCGCCCTGCAGGCGGGCGTCGATCTGGTGCGCTCGCCGGCGAGCGTGGGCAAGGGCGGCACGGCCACACTCGCCGCCGAACGCATGCTCGCGCGCTCCTACGAGCCCGATCCCCCCGTCTTCGTGCTCTGCGACGGCGATCTCGGCACGAGCGCCGGCCAGTTGGCGCCGCTGGCCGCCGCGGTTCGCGACGGCGATTGTGACCTCGCGATCGGAGCGTTCGCGCGCCGCGTCGGCGGCGGGTTCGGGATTGCCGTGCGCTTCGCCGGCTGGGCCATCGAGCGGCGCTGTGGCCTGCGGTTGCGTGCGCCGATCTCAGGTCAGCGGGCGTTGCGCGGCGAGCTGCTGTCGGTGGTGGTGCCGTTTGCCCCAGGCTTCGGGATGGAGACGGCGATGACGATCGACGCGGTCCGCGCCGGCTATCGCCTACGCGAGTTCGACCTCGACCTCGAGCACCGCGCGACGGGCCGCACACTCGGCGGCTTCGTACATCGAGGGCGCCAGCTGATCGCGTTCGCGCGTGTGTACTTGGGTCGTCGCTGAGGAACGCCGCGATGCCGTGCGCGGGG
>DASZZG010000238.1:0-20788 GCA_035543355.1 Solirubrobacteraceae bacterium
CCTCGTTGCCAACGCATGGATCCCGCTGCCCGACCGCCGCACCGATCTCTCGACAAAGTCGATTCACCACCACGGCGAGCTGCTGCTGACTACCGCCACGGCCTTCGGACCCGGCTACGAGCACTGGATGCTCGCTCTCCCACAAACTCTCGACCCAGACCGTCATCTACACCGGATGGAGCTGATCGCACACGGCCGGCATGCGCTGCACGAGGTCACGTTCGTTGACGCCTACACGGCGCACGTCCCGCTTTATCCCGCGGAGCTGACAATCACTTACTGCCTGTGGAGCGCGCGTCAGCCGAAGACGTGGCGGGACAGCCTCAAGCGCATCCCCCTGGTTCAGCGCCACAGCGCGACGTTACGGCGTGCCGTCACGAGGCTCGGGCTGGCCTCCAGGCTGGAGGTCAAGAACGTCGAGTACTTTGATTTCTATCCCACCGATCAGGGGTTCGTTGCGATGCGCGAGCGCGACGAGTTCCCATTGGGGCCGAACGCCAACTACCTGCGCAGCTTGATGCACGTCATCCAGGCAACGGGCAACGCCGATCTCGCGCCGCTGATTCGCGCCGCGCTGCAGCGCGGCGAGGTGGACGACGCGCCGCTCGCCGAGGAACTGCTCGCCCGGCTCGAGGCCGGCACCCCGATCGACGGAGTGCTGTCCGACGGGCACGTTGGCGTCGAGCACGCCAACTTCACGCGCGAGGCGATCGAACGCGCGTTGCAGGCGCAGCGGACGGCCACCGCCGCGAACTAACTCCTTGCCGGCGAACTCGCAGCTTCGACGAGCAGCCAAGCGGTCGCTGGCGCCGGTGCTCGGCGAGCGGGTCTACCGGCTCGTGCAAGCGGCCAGCATGGCGCGCGACATCCGCTCGGGCGCGCTCACCGAGCCCGAGCTCGACGTGGCCCTGCGCGCCGTCGCGCCGGGGGAGGCCGCGATCGACGTCGGCGCAAACTACGGGATGTACGCATACCCATTGTCGCGCGCTGTCGGTCGGAGTGGCAGCGTGCACGCGTTCGAGCCGATCCCGTTCACCGTCACGACGCTGCGAACGGTGCTGCGCCTGCTGCGCGTGCACAACGTGGTGATCCACGACCAGGCTTGCGGGGAGCAGGCGGGCAGGACGTCGTTCGCCGTGCCGGTGCAGCGCTCGGGAGCGATCAGCGCGGGACAGGCGCACGCCGCCACCCGCAACGACGACCGGGCCGGACACGATCGCCACGTGCGCTGGGACGAGCACCGCGAGCTGACCTGCGATGTCGTCACGCTCGACTCGGCGCTGGCAAACGAGCGTCGCGAGATAGCGCTGATCAAGGCCGACGTCGAGGGGATGGAGCTGTCTGCGCTGCGCGGCGCCGTCGGCATCCTCGAGTGTTGGCACCCCACGGTCATCTGCGAGATCAACCCCTGGTTCCTCGAGGGGTTCGGCATCGAGCTCGGCGAGCTGATCGGATTCTTCGCCGACCGCGGTTACCAGCTTCACCGTTATCGCGACGACCGACCGCGGCTCGTGCCGGTCGCCGACCTCACCGGGGTCGACGAGGACAACTACGTCTTTGTGCACCCCGCTCGGCGCCCCCGCCTCGGCGAGCTGCTCGGTTCGTAGTTCCGACTGGGTGCGCGCGCGACGCGCCGGTACAGCGAGTCGTATCGCGGGATGCCGACTCCCTCTAGCGAGAGCTGCTCGCGCGCAGCCTCGCGGCAGCGCTCGGCGACGGCCGGGTCGGCCGCCAGCGCGGCGATCCGCTGCGCCGTGGCGCGGTAGGCAGCGTCGTCGAACTCACTTACCAGCACGCCGAGCTCGTCGCCGATCAGCGCGTCGAGGTCGCCGACGCCGCTGCCGCATACGATCGGCAGCCCAGCGCCGAGGTACTCCCCGATCTTCGTCGGCGACGACGATGCCTTCGATGGGGCGGCACGGATGAACGAGATGCCGAAATCCGCCGCCGCGAGTATCGCGCCGACCTCCTCGGGCGGCGCGGCGGTCACGGTGTAGGCGGTCGCCGGCGTGCCGCGACGCTCGAACTCGCTCAGGACCAAACCGGGCTCGTCCTGCGTCAGGACGAGGAAGTGCAGGTCGCCGATCGCCTCGCGCGCCACAGCGTGGAAGTCGACCATCTCGCGTTGCATGTACCAGCCCGCGAACTTGCCCACGTAGACCATCGCCGGCGCGTCTGGAAGGCCCAGTCGTGCCCGGACGCGCGCGCCCGACGAGGACGCCGCTGCGCCCAGCCGGGCGAGGTCGGCGCAGCAGGGAATCACGGCGAGGTCGTCCCGCGCGCGCTCACCGAACAACTGCGTCCGGATGCGCTCGGTGAGCACGACGATGCCGGCCGCGCGAGCGATCGCGGCGCGCTCCACTGCCTTGGTGATCCGGAACGCCGCGCCATGGGGAGGCCAGCGGCCGGCATCCACATACTCTTCCGCCATCAGCCCGCGGATGTCGAAGATCAGCTCGCAGCCTGTCAGGCGCCGGATGATCAGCGCCGCCGCAGCCGGCACGTGCGAACGAGCGTGGACGGCGGCGAGCCGGTGTCGTCGCACCAGCCAGGTGCCGACCACGGCGCCGGCGAGCGCGTCGTAGACCGTCGCCGGCAGGGACGGGCGCTTGTGGTAGCGCAGCGCCCTCCAAGCGATGCCGCGCCCACGCAGATCCCGAGCGATCCGCCGGCGCTCGACGCGCCCGAGCCGGCGCGGCTCGTAGGTGAGCAGATGGATGTGATGCCCGCGCGCCGCGAGCCCCTCGAGGTAGGCGATGACCTGCGTGTGGACAAGCGGGTCGTCGAGCGAGAGATAACAGAGGTACAGCGAGCGAAGCGTGCCGGTCGGGTGCGGGTGACTTGAGCGGGTCACGGCTTCGTCGCCCAAGCCACGAGGCCGGAAGCGAGCTGCGCGAGCTGCGCCGCGCGTTCGAAGGCGGACGCGAGCGTCGCGGACCTTCCGGCAACGTGAGCACCAAAGCGCATCGGGTAGGTGCGAATCGATGCTGGCGTAAGGCCGGCCTCGCCGAGTGCATAGCGCAGCGAGCGTTTCGAAAACCCGACGACGTGATACGGCGGGAACGTGGGCGATAGCGCGAACGTCCAGTTGCGCCCGCGCAGCCTCAGATATCGGGTGGCCAGGAGATGGAGCAGGCTGCGCTCGTTCGGAACGTCGATGAACACCAGGCCGCCCGGGCGCAATGCGCGCTCGGCGTGGCGCAGCAGCATCAGCGGCTCGTAGACGTGCTCGAGCACCGCCGATAGGAGCACGAGATCGAACGTGGCGGCGGGAGGCGGAGCCTCCTCGATAGCGGCGCAGACGATCTCCACCCCGAAGCTCTTGCGACCGGCCGCGGCGAACTTGCCCGCGGGCTCGAAACCCACGGCGTCCCAGCCGGCACGGCGCGCGGCGACGAGCGCCTCGCCACGCCCGCAGCCGATGTCGAGCATGCGCCCGCGCTTCCCGAGGCGCCGGCTTGCGTCTGCGATCGTCGTCGCGTGCCCCGCGATGTGCGGCTCGGGGTCCGAAAACCCGAAATATTCGTCCGCATGCGTGTAGTGGGACATGTCACGCGGGCGCGGCACGGGTTGCGGGTAGAGCAGGCCACACGTGGCGCAGCGCACGACGGACACGGCGACGCCGGCGCGCCGGCGATGTGCCCAACCACCGCGGTAGCCGACGAAGTCGCTGCGGCTGTCACCGCAGATCGGGCAGACGGCCGGCTCGAGTTGCCAGTGAGACGCAGCGTCGGCCGCGTTATCCATGTGCGTAGCGAAACGCCTCGACGATGCGCTCGGTGTTGGCCTTCAGCGTGTAGCGCTCGTGCGCGCGCGCCGCCGCCAGTCGGCCCATCTCGACACGCAGGGCAGCGTCCTCGACGAGTCGCTCGAGCGCGTCCGTCCACTCTCCGTCGCCGTCGGCGAGGAAGCCCGTGCGCCCGTGCTCCACGACGAGCGGATTGGCGCCGAGCGGTGTGCACACGGCGGGGATGCCGAGCGCCATGTACTGCACGAGCTTGAGGTAGAACTTCCGCCGGGTCCACGCCGTGTCCGGCAGCGGCAAGAGGCCTATGTCCAGCTCGCGGAGGTCGTCTACTTCCGACTCCGCGAGCCATGGCCGCGACGAGAACGGGACGCCTGGCAGATCCAGCCCGTTGGCGCCGATGAAGCGCAACTCGACGTCGTCGCGGCGGGCGATTCGGCGCAGCACGCTCGCGATCGTGGCCAGGTTGCCTGCCGTGCTCGAGCTGCCGCTCCAGCCGATCCGTACCGGGCGGTCCGGATCGGGCTCGCGCGGGACGTAGCGGAAGCGCTCTCCGTCGACGACGCTTGGGATCTGCCGAATGCGGTCGGTAAAGCGCGCGACGTAGTGGCGATGCTGATCGGAGTTCACGATCGTCACGCGGCTGAGCGCCGCAATCCGCCCGACCTTGCCGAAGAACTTCAGGTACGAGAGGTAGCCATTGGACGGGCTTCTGTAGGGAATGTAAAGCGGATCGTCGAGCTGGTAGATGATCGGGACGCCGCTGCGCGCCACCCACCGCTCGAAGAAGGCGGGGCCGATAAGCGCGGCCTCGCGGTAGACGAGCACGGCGTCGAACTCGCGTAGACGACGCATCAGCCGCATGCGCTGTGCGTATGCGCCGACCATCCCCCGCGCCTTGGCGAACGTGTGGCCCCGGAGGTAGAGGACCTCGTGCAGCCTGTCACCCCCGAAGGGCGCGTACTCGAAGGTCACGCCCGCCGGCTCGAGCACGTGTTCCCACAGCTCGATGCTCGAGCGCGGCCCTGGCGCGGTCCCGTACGGGTACGGCGTGAGGATCAGGACCCGCTTTGCCATCGCAGTCGGCCAACGATAGTGCGTCGCGAGCGGGGCGCTCGTAGACTCGCGCGGTGACGACCTCCCCTTCCTGGCCGCCGCGGCGGCAAGCCAAATGTGTGGCATCGCCGGCTTCCTGAGCACCGACGGGCAGGTCGGCGGCACGGTTGCAGACGAGCAGCTGCGCGTCCTGCGCCACCGGGGGCCGGACGCGGTGGGGCGCTTTGCGAGCGCTCGCGCCTGCGTTGGGCAGGCGCGGCTCGCGGTCATCGACCTCGAGACCGGTGATCCGCCGATCACCAACGAGGACGGGACGATCGCGGTCGCCCTCAACGGCGAGCTGTACAACTTTCGCGCGCTGCGCGAGGAGTTGCACGCCGCCGGTCACGCGTTGCGCACCAAGGGAGACACGGAGGTGCTCGCCCACCTGGCTGAGACCGACGAGCCCGTGGAGCTCGCGCGCCGCCTCGACGGAATGTTCGCCCTGGCGATCTGGGACGAGACCCGCGGGCGGCTGATCCTCGCGCGCGATCGTGTTGGAAAGAAGCCCCTCTACTACTCCGCCGCGCCGGCGGCATTCGTGTTCGCAAGCGAGATCAAGGGCGTGCTCGCGCACCCGGGCGTGGCCCGCGAGCTCGACGACCGGGCGATCCCCGCCTACCTGACCTTCGGGTATGTGCCCACACCGCACACTTTCTTCCGCGGCGTCTCGAGCGTCCCGCCCGCCCACGTGCTCGTTGTCGAGCCGGGCGGCGAGCCGCGGCTGGAGCGCTACTGGTCCCCTCCACGCCCGCGCGCCGCCGGCGAAGTACCCGGCGACCTGCGCAGCGCAGGGCGTGCGGTCCGCACGGCGCTCGCCGGGGCGGTCGAGCGCCGGCTGATCGCCGACGTGCCGCTCGGCGCCTTCCTCAGCGGCGGGATCGACTCGAGCGCGATCGTCGCGATCATGGCGGCCGACCTCGGGCGTCCGGTGCAGACGTTCTCGATCGGCTTCGAGGACCGCCAGGGCTTCGACGAGCGACCGTACGCGCGCCTTGTCGCTCAGCGCTACGCGACCGATCATCACGAATTTGTCGTCGCGCCCGACGCGGTTGGGCTGGTCGAGCGGCTGCTGTGGCATCACGACCAGCCGTTTGGCGACTCGAGCGCGATCCCGACGTACCTGCTCAACGAGGTCACCCGCAGCCATCTGACGGTTGCGCTGTCCGGGGACGGCGGCGACGAGCTGTTCGGCGGGTACGAGCGCTTCGCCGCCGGGCTCGCGCTGGGGGACTACCAGCGCGTGCCACGCCTCGTCAGGCGTCTCACGCGCGCGGCGCTGATGCGCCTGCCGCCGACGGCGCTGCGCGGGCGCGCGGGCAGCCTGCAGCGGTTCGCGGCGGCTGGAGTGGACCTCGACCTCATCGGCGCCTACCGCGCGTGGCTGGCATTCGTCGATGAGCCGACGCGGCGAGCGCTGCTTCGCGAGCCGGACGATTGGGCGTTGCGAGACTACGAGCGCATCTGGCGCGAGTCCGACGGCTCGCCCGTTCTCGACCGGTTGCTGGACCTCAACCTGCGCACCTATCTCGTCGACGACCTGCTCGTCAAGGCCGACCGGATGAGCATGGCCCATGGACTGGAGGTCCGCTCGCCGTTTCTCGACAGGCAGCTGATCGAGCTCGCGGCCGACCTGCCGCCCGAGCTGAAGGTCCGGCGGCTCGCGCTAAAACGTGTACTCAAGGAGGCGGTCCGCGACCTGCTTCCCGCAGAGGTGCTCGACCGACCCAAACGAGGCTTCGGCGTGCCGCTGGACCGCTGGTTCCGTGAGGACCTGCGCGGCTACCTGCACTCGATGCTGCGTGCACCGTCCGCGCGCGTGCGCGAACACCTCGCGCAGGAGCCATTAGACGGACTCCTGAACGAGCACGACCGCGGTCTCCGCAACCACGGCAACGCGCTGTGGACGCTGCTCTGCCTCGAGGCCTTCCTGCGCCGCGAGGGCTGGTGAGAAGCAATACCTAGTGCCGCGACGCGAGTCCCGCCGCTGCGCGCCTGGGCGCCCGCCACTCCGGTGCGATCGCGCGCTCGTAGCTCTGCACATCGCCCCCGATGTGCGCGACATTGGATCACCGTCCGGTAGAGAAGTCGTCGAGTCCCCGGACCTCGTGTCCGGCGCACAGGAGGTGCTCCGCCAGATGCGACCCGATGAAGCCGCCAGCGCCTGTTACGAGGACTTCATCTAACGTCTCACGTTCTACACCGCGATGGTAGCCCTTTTACCCACACCAATGGACAAGGTATGACGGCACGGGAGCCGAGCCCCGGTTATGACGCGTATCTGGAGTTGCTCAAAGGCTGTCTGACGCGTTCGTTGTTCGGTGAGGAGCACACGCCGGTGGTGCTGCATCGAGGGACGTGGCGGCATGCGTTGTTTTCCCCCGCGCAACGTTTATTTGCCATCGGGAACATCGAGCTCGTCCGCAACGTGCCACTCAACCCTGACGCACGCGCAGAGGGACGCGACTTGCCCGCTCACGCCGAGACGATGATCGGGCTTCGGAGGTTGGAGAATATTCACGATTGTGTGAGCGACGTCTTGCGTACCGGCGTCCCTGGCGATCTGGTTGAAACGGGCGTCTGGCGAGGCGGAGCCACGATCTTCATGCGCGCGATTCTCAAGGCCTATGGCGACACTGAGCGCAAGGTTTGGGTCGCCGATTCCTTCGAAGGTCTGCCGCGGCCTGACATGAAGCGCTGGCCTCAGGACGCAGGTGACAAGCTGTGGGCGATCGATCACCTGGCGGTTTCCCTAGATGATGTGCGCGGCAACTTCGCGCGGTACGGTCTCCTCGACGACCAGGTGAAATTTCTCCCCGGGTTCTTCGCGGACACACTTCCCAGCGCCCCGATCGAGCAGATTGCAGTCCTGCGCCTGGATGCGGACATGTACGGCTCAACGATGGAGGCGCTTGACGCGCTTTACCCCAAGTTGTCTCCCGGCGGATACACCATCGTCGACGACTACTGGTTCTTGGAGTCGTGTCGGCAGGCGGTTACCGATTACCGTGCCAGATACGGCATTAACGATCCGATCAAACGCATCGATTGGACCGGAGTATGGTGGCAGAAACCAAGACAGTGAGTACGGTATGCCTACGGGCATGGGCCACGCGCTGTGGACACTGCTGACGCTAGAGATATTCCTGCGCCAGCAGGGCTGGTGAAGAGCGTGCCGGACGAAGCAAGGTCCGGTCTGTCGCCACGGCGGCGTGCACTGGTTGAGTCCAGCGAGAACTCTCGAGCAGAGTGATCAGGCCGACTCCGCTCGCCAAGGCGACGCACCCGAGGCCCAGGACCCAACCGGCGTCAGCCTGCGACAGCGCGACCGTGACGGTGCCCAGGACGAGCTGGGCGGCAGCCAGCGAAAAGGCGACGCCGCGCGCCGAGCCAATGCGGGTCAGCAACCTGTGGGTCAGGTGATCGCGGGCGCCGGTGAGCAGCGGCCTGCCGCCCCGCCGGCGGGAGACGGTGACCAGCGTGGCGTCGAGGACGACGACGCCGACGATCAGGCTCGCGACGACCACGCCGGCCAGTCCCAGGGCCGGGGTCGAGGCGGCGGTCATCGTGAGGGCGCCGACCAGCAGGCCCAGGGGCATGCTGCCGCCGTCTCCCATGAACACCCGCGCGGGGGAGCGAAGGTTGTGTGGCAGAAAGCCGGCGCATGCGCCCGCGAGCGCCGCGCACGACGCCGCCAGCGCCCAGCGACCGGAGACGGCCGCGAGAGCACCGGCGCCCAGCGCGGCAGCGCCGGCCACGCTCGCGCAGGCGCCGTCGATGTTGTCCATCAGGTTGAACGCGTTCACAACGCCCACGATCCAGAGCGTGGTCAGGAGCAGGTTCGCCGCGTCGCCCGGCATAACGCTCCATCCGTGGCCCGTGCTCCAGAGCGCGGCGGCCGCGGCGGTTTGGACCGCAACCCGGGTCCACGGCGACAGGCCACGCCGGTCGTCGATCGTGCCCAGCAGCCACATGCATCCGGCGCAGGCGAAGACGACCCCGTAGCGGTTGACCGCCACGCCGATCGGCAGGACCGCAACCAGGAACCCCGCCATGATCGCCCCCCCGCCCAGGTACGGTGTCGGTCGATCGTGGCGCTTGTAGCCGATCGGGCGATCCAGGAACGACGTTCGCAGGGCGATCTGGATGACGATCGGCGTGACGGCGAGCGTCACCGCCGCGGCGATCACAAAAGCCAGCGGGATGCCGGTCTCAGGCGGCACGGACCAGCCCCGACGGATACAGCGCCGTTCGTCTCGGTTCGCCGGAGACCGCGTTGCCGGGCGTCAAATACCGGACGAGGTCGTCGATCGCGTCGTCCAGCGTGCGCGTCGTCTGCCAGCCCGTGAGATCGCACAGCGCCGAAATGTTCGGCATGCGATCGCCGAGCTCCTCGAAGCCGGCGGAGTATGCGTCCTGGTACGGGACCAGGGTCATGCCGCTGCTGGACATCGTGCGCTCTATCACCCGCTGCGCCAGGTCGGCGATCGTCACCATGAAGGGGTTGCCGATGTTGTAGACGCCTCCCACCGCACGATCCTCATCGCAGAGCAGCCGGATCGCCTCCACCACGTCGAGTACATGCGTGAAGCCTCGCTTCTGGCGGCCGTTGCCGAAGACGGTCAGGTTCTTGCCTTCGAGCGCCTGGTGGACGAAACGCGGCAGGACCATGCCGTACGCGCCCGTCTGCCGTGAGCCCACAGTGTTGAACGGACGCACCACGATTGCCTCGAGGCCCTGCTGCTCGTGATACCCGTGGGCGAGCGCCTCCCCGAAGCATTTGCCTATCGCGTACGACCAGCGGCCCTTGGCCGGTGAGCCGAGCACCAGGTCTGAGTCCTCGCCCAGGATGGAATCCGCGCCCTTCCCGTAGACCTCCGAGGTCGACGCAAAGAGCAGACGTTTACGGTGACGCGCGGCCGCGGCCATCACGATGTCGGTGCCGCGAATCTGGCTGGTCAGGGTCTCCAGTGGATTGCGCAACACCCGCTGAACGCCAACCACGGAGGCCAGGTGAACACAGACGTCCACTGCTCGCAGGCAGTCATCCATGAGATCCGCGTCGCTCACCGATGCCTCCACGAGCCTCACTCGCTCGAAGCCGAGCAGATGCTCGACGTTCTCGCGACGGCCCGTGCTGAGATCGTCGACGATCAGGACGTCGTGCCCGCGCGATGTGAGCTCGTCGGCGAGATGCGAGCCGATGAACCCGGCTCCGCCCGTGACCAGATACCTCATGGCGACACCGCGGCGAAAGCTGGTGCCGGGCTGTCTACGTAGGCGGCCACCGTGGCGCGCAGTCCCTCCGACAGCGAGATGCTGGGGGCGTAGCCGAGCTGCTCACGAGCGCTCGTCACATCGGCCACCGAGTGGCGCACCTCACCGAATCGTGGTGGCCCGTGAACCGGCTCCACCTGTGCGCCCGTTTGCTCGCGCAGCTCCGTGGCCAGGCGATTCAGGGTGACGCCTTCGCCGCACGCGATGTTGTAGACACAACCGGCGACGTCGCGCGCGTCGAGAGCCGCGATGTTGGCGTCGACCACGTTGCCGATCCAGGTGAAGTCCCGCGACTGCTCGCCGTCGCCGTTGATCGTCGGGGGCTGCCCGTCGCAGTAGCGCGCGATGAAGGTCGGGATCACGGCCGAGTACTCCGACAGCGGATCCTGGCGAGGGCCGAAGACGTTGAAGTAACGCAGCGACACCGTCTCCATGCCATAGGTGATGTAGAAGCTGTGGCAATAGCGCTCGGCCGCCAACTTCGCGACGCCGTACGGGGAAATCGGCAGCGGGACCATCGACTCGTGCTTGGGGAGCTCGTTGGTCGACCCGTAGACGGACGACGAGGACGCGAACAGCACGCGCTCGACGTTTGCGTCGCGCGCGGCGAGGAGCATGTTCAGCGTCCCGGTGACGTTGCATGCATGGCTCGTGAGCGGATCGACGATCGAGCGGGGAACCGACGGCAGGGCGGCCTGGTGAAGAACCAGATCGCAACCCCTGACCGCTCGGCGAACGCGGTCGAGGCTCTGCACGTCTCCTTCGATGACCTCGACGTCCTCGGCGACCGCGGCGAGGTTGCTCCTGTGGCCCGTCGAGAAGTTGTCTAGCACTCGCACGTCGAGGCCGATATCGAGCAATCGATCGACCAGATGCGAGCCGATGAATCCGGCGCCGCCGGTGACCAGTGCCCTCAACTCGGGCCCCGCAGGTCTGGAAGAGCCATGTATCGCCTTTCTTCGTGTCCCGTCCTACCACTAGCTCTTGTCGGCTAGCCGCGTCCGGTCCTTGAATTCAAGCTCTGTGGGAGGCCACCTGCTCGGTCGGTCGGAAAGACTCTGTGATTTCTGCAACAAGCGTACTCGTGTCGCCCGACCGCTCTACGGCGGAGTCGCTTTCGCTCACCGAGAAGCGAGAGGAGGTGCTGGGCTAGACGCGAGCTCTCGAGCCCGCTCGAGCACCGCGTCGAGCATCGGCTCGGTGAGCCGGCCGGTGAACGTGTTCTGCTGGCTGGGGTGAAAGCAGCCGAGCAGCGTCCAGCGGTCGCCGGCAAGCTCCGCGCCGTGGGCGAAGCGTGGACGGGGCCGCGGGACCGCGCGCAGGCGCAGTGCGGCGTCCCAGGCAAACCCGCCGAGGCAGACGATCACGCGCGTATGGGCGAGCAGCTCGAGCTCGCGTACGGCCCAGGGCAGGCAGTTGTCGCGCTCGATCGGCAGCGGCCGGTTGGCCGGCGGGGCGCAGCGCACGGCGGCGCTCACCCAGCAGTCCCTGAGTCGCAGCCCGTCGTCGCGCGCCACCGAGGTCGGCTGGTTGGCGAAGCCGCAGCGCCACAGCGCGGCGAACAGCCAGTCGCCCGAGCGGTCGCCGGTGAAGACCCGTCCGGTTCGGTTGCCGCCGTGGGCCGCGGGCGCGAGCCCCAACAGGACGATGCGGGCGCGCGGGTCGCCGAAGCCGGGCAGCGGCCGGCCCCAGTACCGCTCGTGCGCGAACGCGGCGCGCTTCTCGCGCGCGACGCGCTCGCGCCACTCCACCAGCCGCGGGCAGCGGCGGCACTGCGTGACCTCGTCCTCCAGGCGCGCCAGCTCCCGCGCGCGACTGACCCGTGTCACCCTCCGAGCGCCCGGCCGTACTGCCGCTCGTAGTAAGCGCGGTAATCGCCCGAGCGGATCGGCTCCCACCACCAGGCGTTGTCGCGGTACCACGCCACGGTGCGCTCCAGCCCTTCCTCGAACCGGACCATTGGGCTCCACCCGAGCGCACGCAACTTTTCGGACGACAGCGAGTAGCGGCGGTCGTGGCCCAGCCGGTCTTCGACGAAATCGATCAGCGACTCGTCGCGCCCCGTCAGCTCGAGGATCCGGCGGACCACCTCGAGGTTCTCGCACTCGTCCGGACCGCCCGCGTTGTACACCTCGCCTGCGACCCCTGCGTCGAGCACGTGGCCGATCGCGCGCGCGAAGTCCTCGACGTAGATCCAGTTGCGCACGTTGCGCCCGTCGCCGTACACCGGCAGGGAATCCCCGTGGAGAGCATTGAGCACCATCAGCGGCACCAGCTTCTCGGGGTACTGGTAGGGCCCGTAGTTGTTCGACCCGCGGCAGATCGCGACCGCCAGGCTGAAGGTGTCGAAGTAGGAGGAGACGAGCAGGTCCGCGCCGGCCTTTGTGGCCGAGTAGGGCGACGAAGGGGCAAGCGGCGACTGCTCCGTGAACGTACCCTCGTCGATCGAGCCATAGACCTCGTCGGTGGATACCTGCAGGTAGCGCAGGCCACGCTCGCGCGCCGCCTCCAGCAGCGTGTACGTGCCTTCCATCTGCGTTGTCACGAACGCGTCGGCGGCGGCGATCGAGCGGTCGACGTGCGTCTCGGCGGCGAAGTTGACGATCGCGTCACAGCTGTCGGCCGCGGTGGCCACGGCGTCCGCGTCCTCGATCGCCCCGTGGACGAAGCTGAAGCCGGCCTCCGGTGCCAGGTCGCGCAGGTTCTCCTCGCGCCCGGCGTAGGTGAGCTTGTCGAGGACGCACACCTCGTCGCCCTGCTCGCGCAGGCGCAAGCGCGAGAAGTGCGAGCCGATGAATCCGGCGCCGCCGCAGACGAGCAGCCTCATCGCGTTTCGCTCGGCTCGCGTCGCCCGCCGACTGCGGCGAGGTACGCCGACAGGCCGTCTTGCCAGGCAGGCAGGACCGGACCGTCGCGCTCGCTGCCTAGGACGGAGAAGGCGGGTCGCGGCGCGGGGCGCCGCAGATCCTCCCTACGTCCGCGCCGGACCTCGCAGGACAGGTCTGCTTGGCGAAAGATCTCCACGGCGAAGTCGTACCACGAGCACTGGCCGGCGCCGGCGACGTGGTAGATGCCCTGGGCTTCGCCGGCGGTTGCGCGCCCGGCCAGCTCGATCAGGGCGGCGGCCAGCTGGCCGGTGTAGGTCGGGCAGCCGTGCTGATCGTCGACGACCGTCACGTCGCCGCGCTCCGCCGCCAGCTCGAGCATCGTTCGGACGAAGTTCGATCCGCTGGCGCCGAACAGCCACGAGGAGCGCACGATCACGTGTCTGGGGTCGACCGCTGCGACGGCGTGCTCGCCGGCTAGCTTGGAGTGGCCGTAGTAGGAGATCGGTCCGGTCAAGTCCGACTCCACATAGGGTCGCTTGGCGGCTCCGTCGAAGACGTAGTCCGACGAGACGTGCAGCGTCGCGGCCCCGGCCGCGGCGGCCGCCGCCGCGACGTTGCCCGCGCCCTCCGCGTTGATCGCGAGCGCGCCGTTGGGGTCGCCCTCGGCGCCGTCGACGTCGGTCCAGGCGGCGCAGTTGACCGCGACGTCGGGGCGCGCGGCTGTGATCGCCGAGTCGACCGCGGGGCGATCGGCGATATCGAGCTCAGAGTGCGAGAGCGCGACCGGATCATGCCCGGCGGCGCGCGCAGCCTCGACGACGTCTGAGCCGAGCATCCCGGCGGCGCCTGTCACCACCACTCTCATCGGATCTAGATGACCCCGATGTCCGAGTTGTCGCCGACCAAGAAGCGGTAAGCGCGCGGCTGGGCGTCGTTGCGGCGGATCTTCGCGTCCTTGCCCAACAGCGACGACTCCATGCGGCCGTCGAGATCGCAAACCGAGGAGCCCTCGAGCAGGATCGAGTACTCGACCTCGGCGCTGCGGATGACGCACCCCTCGCCGATCGCCGTGTAGGGCCCGACGTAGGCATCGATCAGGTGAGCTCCGCGACCGATCACCGCCGGCCCGCGCACCGTGCAGCGCTCGAGCAGCGCCCCGGCCTCGATCACGACCGGGCCGTCGACCTGCGAATCGACGAGCTCGCCCTGGACGCGCGCCTCGAGGTTGTCGAGCACCAGGCGATTCGCCTCGAGCATGTCCTCGAGGCGCCCGGTGTCCTTCCACCAGCCGCGCACGATGTGCGGCTCAACGCGCAGCCCGCTGTCGACGATGTGCTGGATCGCGTCGGTGATCTCGAGCTCGCCGCGCGCAGACGGCTCGATTGCCTGCGCGGCCTCGTGGATCGCGGAAGTGAACATGTAGACGCCGACGAGCGCGAGGTCGGTCGCCGGATCGGACGGTTTCTCGACGAGGCGGACGACGCGGTCGCCGTCGAGCTCCGCGACGCCGTAGTTCTGTGGATCGGGCACCGGTGTCAACAGGATCAGCGCGTCGGGCTCGTTCTTGCGGAAGCTGGAGACCAATTCGACGATCCCCCCCTGGAGGACGTTGTCCCCGAGGTACATCACGAAGGGCGAGTCGCCGAGGTAGTCGCGCGCGGTCAGCGCGGCGTGCGCCAGGCCGAGCGGCTCGTCCTGCACGATGTAGGTCAGCTCCACCCCGAATTGACTGCCGTCGCCCGCGGCCACGCGAATTTCGTCGCCGGTCTCCGGCGCGATGATCACGCCGACCTGGTCGATCCCGGCCGCCGCCATCGCCTCGATCCCGTAGAACAGGACCGGCTTGTTGGCCACCGGCACCAGCTGTTTAGCCGACGTGTGCGTGATCGGGCGCAGGCGCGTCCCCCTGCCGCCAGAGAGGATCAGCCCCTTCAGGTCGCGCATGCGCGCTGAGGCTACAGGCCGCGACTAGTAAACCCCGCCGAGCTTGCGATGGTCCCACGTCGCCAGCGATTCGGCGACAAAGCGCAGCGCCACGCGCTTTGCGGCCTGCGCCTCGACCACCTGCTTGAAGTCATCGCCGACCGCCGCGCCCGAGTAGCGCTGAAACAGCTGCTCGCCGACCCCGCGGACGACGTCCAGCTCGTGATGGCGCTCGGCACGCGTCTTGAGCATCACCCCACGCAGCTCCTGATACTGCTCGCCAGTCTCCACCGCGATCGTCACGTGCGGGTCGCGCTCGACGTTTCGCACCTTCTGCGATGCCGCATAGGTCCATCCCCACAACTCGCACGGCAGCGCGGCGTCGCCCGCCGCCTCGCGCAGGACGTACCAGAGCGGCATCAGGTGCGGCCAGCCGTCGGGGCCGTTCGTCGCACAGATCAGCACGCGCTCGGATTCCAGAAACGCGACGGCCTCCTCGGTCGACATCCGGATCAGGTCGCGGCGGCTCATCGGGCTCCAGGGTCGCGCCACATCAGCCACATCGGCGGTCCCTTCGGTAGCTGGATCTGTTCGGTGACGCGGAATCCGTGGCGCGCGTAGAAGGCGATGTTGCGCTCCTTCGCGGTCTCGAGGTAGGCGGGCACCCCGTCCCGATCGCAACGCTCGAGGATCGGGCGAAGCACGGCCGAGCCGACGCCCCGGCCCTGAAGCAGCGGGTCCGTGCCGAGCACGGCGAGATAGTAGTGAGGCTCGCTCCGATGCTTGCGCTCGATCAGGTTGAAGCCGGCGTACACCCGTGGCAGCCGCGTGCCCGTCAGCGCCAGCGCGTGGGTCAGGCGGAGCTGTTGCGCAAGCTCCACGTGCCAGCGATCGGGCGGCGCCCAGACGGCGGCCCCGGCGAGCCCCTCGGTGGTGAACACGTCCTCGTCGCGCAGCAGGTCGTCGAGGCGCCGCCGGAAGAAGCTGCGCCCGCCGCGCATACGCGCGCGGTCGCCGCGGTACATCCATTCGAGCACCGGATCGTCGAAGAACGCCCGCGCGAGAACATCCGACAGCGTCTCGGAGTCCGCGCTTGTCGCGCGCCGGACCCGATGGTCCTCAACCAAGCTTGGAGACGGCTTGGCGGACGGCCTCGCGCGCATCCTCGGGCGTCAGCACGGCGGCGTCTCCCGCCTCCTTGAGCACCTCGCGCACGAGCCAGTCCGTACCACCGAAGGAAAGCTCGACGACGACTGAGCCGTCCTCGAGCTCCTCCACCACCGTGTGCTCCTCGCGCGCCCAGCGGGCGCGCTCGGGCGAGATCCAGAGGTGGGCGATACGCCCCGCGGGAACCCTGCCCGTGCTCGGCCAACCGCCGATCAGCGCCTGCGTATCGATCTCGTCGCGCGGCTCGAAGCGCTCCTTCGAAAGCGTCGCCGACTTGATCCGGTCGAGCCGGAACGAGCGCTCGGAGTCGCGCAGACGGTCCCAGGTGTGCACGTACCAGCCTTCGCGCGAGTTCATCAATCCGTAGGGCTCCACCACACGCTGCGAGAACTCGTCCTCATTCTCCTTGTAGTACTCGAGCTCGAGCACTTTGTTGGCCGCGATCGCGCGCGAGATCAGGCCGGCTATCTCGGAGTCGTCGGCGCCCGCGCTGGCCACCTGCAGTCCCTCGTGCGCCGGGTCCTCGCCGAGCGCCGCGACGATCTTCTCGCGCGCCGACGCCAGCGATCCGCCGGGAATGTGCTCGCCGATCAAGTCGATCGCGGCGACCAGCGCCTTCGCCTCGATCGGCAGCAGGCGCGCGGGGCGGGCGAAGTTGTCGGAGTACGCGTCGGGGTCGACCTCGATCTCGCCGTCCTCGGACACCTCGGCGTAGAGCACGTAGGCGCCGCCGCCAAAGTTGACCACGTTGAGCACGTTGATGTCCTCGCGCAGCTCGTCGTCTGAGACATGCAGCGACTCGCAGAGCTCGGCGACCGTGAGCCGTCTGCCCTCGCGGCCGGCCTCGATCAGGATCGAGGCGAGCGTCACGAGCCGGGCGAACCGCTCGGGCCGAATCGAGGGCGGCTCGCGCTTGCCGTTGGAGCGCGCGGCGCCCGCGGCCGGTGCTTCCTCGGGCCGTTTCGGTCGGTCGCCGTTGCGGCCTTGCACGATCGGCGCGTGCTCGAGCTCGCCGGCGTGGCGCTCGGCGACCAGACGCCGCCGCTCGTCCAGCTCGGCGACCAGCTCCGGTGGTCCGATCAGGCGCGCGTGCTCGCCCAGTCCGAGCACCCACGAAACGAGCTGGCGGGAGGATCCGTACCCGGTCACGAAGACGCGGTCGCCCGGGCGCTCGCCGTCGCGCAGCTCGCCGTAGCGGCCGAAGTGGCGTTCGACATGCCAGGCGATGCGCTCGGACACCGCGATTTCGGCGGTCCCCACCTGCTCGCCGAGCTGCCAGTCGATGCGGTTCGAGTAGTCGCGCGGGTCGAAGTCCGGCGGACGCGTGAAGTCGTGCTCGGACTTGGTCGAGTAGGCGACCTTGCCGCGGATCCGCGAGAGCCGGAAGACGCGCACATCATCGCGCTCGTGCGAGTGGCCTACGACGTAGAACTGGCTGCCCTGAAAGACCAGCTGATAGGGGTCGACGGTGCGCTGGGAAAGCTCGTCGCGGGCGATCGAGTAGTAGTCGAAGACGATCGTCTTGCGGCGAAAGATCGCGGTCTCGATCTTGGCCAGCCTCTGCGACAGGTCGTGGCCACCGGCCGAGGCGGTGATGCCGAGCGCGACCGATCGCTGGTCCGGTGCGCGCAGCGGGCTCGGCCGCCCCCATGAGATCTGTTGCAGCGCGAGCCGCAGCGGCTCCGCGTAGGCGAACTCGCCGTCGAGCAGCGCCAGCGCGGTCTGTAGCGCCGCGAGCTCCGTGTCGGAGAATTCGAGCGCCGGGAGATAGAAGTTCTCCGGCGGCAGCGAGTAGTTCTCCTGCTCGGCGGCGCCTTCCAGCGGCTTCTCGACGGTCAGCTGGATGCCGAGCGAGTCGAGCTCCGCGCGGTCGGCATAGAAGCGGCGGGCGAACGCGTCCTCGGTCATTCCCGAGTAGCCCTCGACATCGCGGCGGATCTCCGCAGCGGTGATCGAGCGGCGCTCCGCCATCAGATACGAGATCAGCGACAGCTGCCGGATCAGCTTTTCCTTGTCCTTCGACATCGCGGGCAACGATAGAACGCCGGCCATCCCGCCCTACCCGATGTGCCCGGGGCGGTGCGCTATTTCCGGGGTTTTACGTAGTTCCCGCGGTAAGTCCGGGGGCCACTGCTATGCGGCTTCGCGCGCGGCGAAGTACGCGCCCGAACCGAGCGCGCGGTCGAACGCCGACCACTGAGCGCCCTGCGGCAGCTCCTTCTCGAGCCGATCGAAGCTCCCGAGGCGACCGCCGAGGTTGTCGATCATGTGCACCAACGTGGCCTCACGTGTGCATGGCACCACGGGCGAGCCGTGCTCGAGCTGACCATGGTGGGAGAGGATGATGTGCAGGACCGCCTGCGCGAGGTCGGGGGGAAACTCTGAAAGCTCCTCGATCTCTCGCCTTACGCGGTAGTAGCCGAGCGGGATCTCGCTCTGGAGGCGACCCGAGTCGGTCAGGTCGATCACGCCGTTCTCGGCGTGGTACGCGTCGAGCTTGCCGATGTCGTGCAGCAGCGCGCCGGTGACCGCCACGTCGCGATCGATTCCCGGGAATGTCGCAGAGATCGCCGAGACCGCCTGCGCGACGGTGAGCGAATGCTCGAGCAGTCCGTGGCGGTAGGCCTGGTGGTAGTACTTCGCCGCCGGGGCGTCGCGGTAGCGGGTCCAAAGCTCTGAGTCCGCGCCGAAGATCCGTTCAAGCAGCGCCTGCAGGTGGCGGTTCTGGATCGTGTCGAGCAGCGCGCGCAGGTCGGTCTCCATCTGCGCCGGGGCGCGTGGTGGCCCGTCGGTCAGCTCGTCGCTGTGGGCCTCGCCGGGCTCCGCCGCGCGCAGCGAAGCCAGCGCGAGCTGCGGGCCGTAGCGAGCGTGCACCTGATAGCGGCCGCTGACGGCCACCGCCGTGCCGGGGGCGCAGATCGCACGAACGTGGTCGACGTCGTCCCAGACGATCGCCGGCACGGTCCCGGTGCGGTCGCCGAGGACGATGCGCAGGTACTCGGCGCCGTCGCGCTTGCGACGCGTCTCGACCTCGCGCACGAGCAGCAGCGCCTCGACCTCGGAGCCGTCCATGAAGTCGCGAATCGGCATGAAAATGACGATAGGGAGCCGCCCGGACAGGTACCGTTGCAGTCGTGGCCGAGCGCAGCGTGCTGATCACCGGGGGCACGGGCGGACTGGGCATCGCCGTCGTCGCGGCCTTCGTCGCGGATGGTTGGCGCGCTGTCGTTCCGGCGCGTGAGGCGCCGGTGGGCGCAGGGCGCGATGACGTCGAGCTGGTCAGCGCCGACCTCTCAGACCCTGGGGCGGTCGGCGAGGTGGTCGCGCTCGCAAGCGGCGATGACGGCGCCCCGCTCGAGGCGGTCGTGAACCTCGTCGGCGGCTACGCGGCGGGCGGGCGCGTGCACGAAACGCCGTACGACGAGTTCGACCAGCAGTTCGCGCTCAACCTGCGCCCCACCTACCTCGTTTGCCAGGCGGCCTTGCCCGCGCTAGTCGACCGCGGCGGCGGCGCGATCGTCTGCACCTCCTCGCGCGCCGCGCTGCAGCCGTTCGCCGGCGCCGCCGGCTACATCGCCTCGAAGGCCGCGGTGCTGGCCTTCGTCGGAGCGCTTGATGCCGAATACCGCGACCGCGGCGTGCGCACCAACGCGATCCTGCCGAGCGTGATCGACACCCCGGCGAACCGTGCGTCGATGCCCGACGCCGATCACTCCCGCTGGGTCGCGCCGGCCGAGATCGCCGCCGTCATCCGCTTCCTCTGCTCGGCCGACTCGGCGCCGATCAGCGGGGCGTCGGTGCCCGTCTACGGGCGCGCCTGAGCGGGAGGCCAGGGCCGATGGAACGCAAGTGGTGGACGCTGCTGGCCGTATGCGTGTCCGTCTTCATGCTGCTGCTCGACATCACGATCGTGAACGTCGCGCTGCCGGCGATTCAGCGGTCGTTGCATTCGAGCTTCTCCGACCTCCAGTGGGTGGTCGATGCTTACGCGCTGACGCTCGCGGCGTTGCTGCTGACGGCGGGGTCGCTGGGCGACCGGCTTGGCCGCCGGATCACGTTCGTGGTCGGGTTGGCGCTGTTCACAGGTGCGTCGCTCGCCTGCGGGCTTGCCGGCACGCCGCTGGTGCTCAACCTTGCGCGCGCCGCCCAGGGGATCGGCGGCTCGGTGATGTTCGCGACGTCGCTGGCGCTGATCGCGCAGGAGTTCCATGGGCGCGAGCGTGGGACCGCCTTCGGCATCTGGGGCGCGACGATCGGCGCGGCGGTCGCGATCGGCCCGCTCGTCGGCGGGGCGCTGACCGATGGGCTGGGCTGGAACTGGATCTTCTTCATCAACGTGCCGATCGGGATCGGCGCGGTCGTGCTGACGCTGATGCGTGTCTCCGAGTCGCGCGACCCCGACGCGCGCAGGATCGATTGGGCCGGCGTGTTCACCTTCTCCGGCTCGCTCTTCCTGCTCGTCTTTGCGTTGATTCGCGGTAATGCCGAGGGCTGGGGCAGCTCTCTGATCGTCGGCTTCCTCGCTGGAGCCGCGCTGCTGATGGCGCTGTTCGTCGTGGTCGAGCTGCGCGGCTCGGAGCCGATGCTCGACCTGACGCTGTTTCGCAAGCCGACCTTCGTCGGGGCGAGCATCGCCGCGTTCACGCTGTCGGCCTCGATGTTCGCGATGTTCCTCTACCTCACGCTCTACATGCAGAACACGCTTGGCTTCAAGCCGTTTCAGGCAGGGCTGCGGTTCCTGCCGATCACGCTG
>DASZZG010000239.1:0-10489 GCA_035543355.1 Solirubrobacteraceae bacterium
GATGCGGCGCTCGAGCGCCGCTTCCAGCCGGTGTTCGTTGACGAGCCGTCGGTCGAAGACACGATCGCGATCCTCCGGGGTCTGAAGGAGCGCTACGAGGTTCACCACGGCGTGCGCATCCAGGACGCCGCGATCATCGCCGCCGCGACGCTCTCCGACCGCTACATCGCCGATCGTTTCCTGCCCGACAAGGCGATCGACCTGATCGACGAGGCGGCGTCTCGCCTGCGGATCGAGATCGACTCGCTGCCGACCGAGATCGACGAGGTGCAGCGGCGAATCATGCAGCTCGAGATCGAGCACCAGGCACTCGAGAAGGAGTCCGACGAGCCCTCGCGCGAGCGCCGCGAAGCGATCGAGCGTGAGCTGTCCGAGCTGCGCGAGCAGGCGTCGGCAATGAAGGCGCAGTGGCAGGCGGAGAAGGACGCGATCGCTGAGGTGCGCGAGCTCAAGCAGCGCCTCGAGCAGGCGCGCGGGGAGGCCGATCGCGCCGAGCGCGACGCCGACCTTCAGCGTGCCGCAGAGTTGCGCTACGGCGAGATCCCGGAGCTGGAGCGCCGGCTCGAAGAGGCCGAGGGGGCGGAACGCGAGGCCACGACCTTTCTTAAAGAGGAGGTCGACGCCGAGGACATCGCGGAGACCGTCTCGCGCTGGACCCAGATCCCGGTGTCGCGGCTGCTTGAAGGCGAGGTCGAAAAGCTGATCCACATGGAAGAGCGCCTGCACCAGCGCGTCATCGGTCAGGACGAGGCCGTCGAGGCGGTTGCGAATGCGCTGCGCCGTTCACGCGCCGGGCTCCAAGATCCCCAGCGCCCGATCGGCGTCTTCCTCTTCATTGGGCCCACCGGTGTCGGCAAGACCGAGCTGGCGCGTGCGCTGGCCGAGTTCATGTTCGACTCGCAGGACGCGATGGTGCGCATCGACATGTCGGAGTACATGGAGAAGCACTCCACCGCACGGCTTGTCGGCGCGCCGCCCGGCTACGTCGGCTACGACGAGGGTGGCCAGCTGACGGAGGCTGTTTGCCGCCGGCCCTATTCGGTGCTGCTGCTCGACGAGGTCGAGAAGGCCCACCCGGACGTCTTCAACCTGCTGCTGCAGGTGTTCGACGACGGCCGGCTTACCGACGGCCAGGGGAGGACGGTCAACTTCTCCAACGTCGTCGTGATCATGACGTCCAACCTCCCCGGCGGGCTCGAGGGCGTGCAGAGCCATTTCAAGCCCGAGTTCATCAACCGGCTGGACGAGATAGTCGAGTTCGCCCCGCTGACGCGTGAGCAGATCACCGAGATCGTCGACCTCCAGGTCGCCGATCTCGCTCGGCGTGTGCGCGAGCGCGACATCGAGATCGAGCTGACCCCTGCTGCGCGCGAGCTACTCGCCCGTCTCGGCTATGACCCGACCTACGGCGCGCGGCCGCTCAAGCGGATCATCCAGAAACGTCTCGCCGACCCGCTCGCGCTCGCGCTGTTGCAAGGAGACTTCACCGCCGGCGATAGCGTGCTCGTAGACGCTGCCGGCGGCGAGCTCGTCTTCACGCGCGCTGGGGTGGCCGCCGAGTCAGCCTCCGCGGCGGCCAGCTAGCGCGGAGCGGCGCTTTCGGGTACAAACGCGCTGCTGTGTCGGCCCCCGAGGAAGGAGCTCCATGCCCACTTACATCATGCTCTCAACGCTCACGCCCGAGGGCGTGCAGACGGTCAAGAACAACCCGCCGCGAATCCGTGAGGTAAACAAGGAGCTCGAGCAGCTCGGCGTCACGGTCAAGGAGCAGTGGGCGGTGCTCGGCGCGTTCGACTTCGTCAACGTCGTCGAAGCGCCCGACGAGACCACGATCGCACGTGCCTCGCTCGAGCTCGGGTCGCGCGGGACGGCGAAGTACCACACCGTGACGGCGATCCCGATCGACGACTTCATCGCGTCGCTCTGAGCTACCACCCGGCTCGCGTATGAAGGTCCTCGTCGTCGGATCCGGCGGCCGGGAGCATGCGTTGCTGCGTGCGCTCGCGCGCTCGCCTCAGGGCCCCGAGTTGCTCTGCGCGCCGGGCAACGCCGGCATCGCTCGTGATGCGCGGGTGCTCGCTGTCGCAGCCGATGACGTGCCCGGTGTGGTGGCCGCGGCGCGCGACGAGGCGGTAGGGCTCGTCGTGGTCGGCCCGGAGGCGCCGCTGGTGGCGGGGCTTGCGGATGCGCTGCGAGAAGCCGGGATCGCCTGTTTCGGTCCGAGCGCCGCGGCGGCGCGGCTCGAGGGCTCCAAGGCCTACGCCAAGGAGGTGATGCGGACGGCGGGCGTGCCGACGGCCGCTCATCGCCTCGTGACCGAGGTCGACGAGGGGATGGCGGCGATCGAGCGCTATCCCGTGGTGATCAAGGCCGACGGTCTCGCGGCGGGCAAGGGCGTGCTGATCTGCGACGACGCGGCGGCGGCGCACGACGCGCTCTCCCAGCTGCTGGTCGATCGGCGCTTCGGCGGCGAGGCCGTGATCGTCGAGGAGTTCCTCGAGGGGGAGGAGCTGTCGCTGCTTGCGCTCTGCGACGGCGAGCGCGCCGTCGCGATGGCCCCGGCGCGCGACTACAAGCGCATCTTCGACGGCGATCGCGGGCCCAACACCGGCGGCATGGGGTCGTTCTCCCCCGTCCCCGACGTCGATCGGGAGCGCGCGGAGCAGCTCTGCGCCGACGTGCACCAGCCGGTGGTCGACCTCATGCGCGCGCGAGGGACCCCGTTTCACGGCGTGCTCTACGCCGGCCTGATGCTGACGGTGCACGGTCCCCGCGTGCTCGAGTTCAACGTCCGCTTCGGCGATCCCGAGACGCAGGCCGTGCTGCCGCGACTGCGTTCGGACCTGCTCGATCTGCTGCTGCGCGCCTCGAAGCCGGGCGGCCTCGCGGATGCTCGCCTGGACTGGGCGAATGAGTGCGCGGTAACGCTCGTGCTCGCCTCCGCCGGCTATCCGGAGTCCTCCTCGCGCGGCGACGAGATCCACGGCCTCGACGCGATCGGTCACGGCGTCGAGATCACTCACGCCGGCACCGTGGCGGAGGGCGATCGCATCCTCACGGCGGGCGGCCGTGTGCTCAACGTCACGGCGCTCGGCGTCGACCCCGTTGCCGCCCGCGCCGCCGCGTATGCTGCTGCCGACTTGATCGAGTTCGACGGCAAGCAGCTGCGCCGCGACATCGCCGATACCGCCGCCGCGCCTGCGGAGGCCCCGCGCACGTGACCGAGCAAGCCGACGTCGCCCCGCCGACGCTGACCGAGGTCGCTTCCGAACTGGCCGAGATCGAGGTCAGCGCGCCGCTCGTCGGCATCGTGATGGGCTCCAAGAGCGACATGCCGACGATGGAGAAAGCGGCGCGCGAGCTCGATGAGCGCGACATCCGCAACGAGCTGCGCGTGATCTCGGCGCATCGCGACGCGGAGCTGGTCGCCGAGTACGCGAGCAACGCGAGGATGCGGGGCCTGCGGGTGATCATCGCGGGCGCCGGCCTTTCGGCAGCGCTCCCCGGGGTTGTCGCGGCGCATACTGATCTGCCGGTGATCGGGGTGCCGCTGCGTGCCGAGCAGTCCGCCGCGGGCGGGCTCGACGCGCTGCTGTCGGTCGTGCAGATGCCGCCGGGCGTGCCTGTTGCCTGCGTGGGGCTGGACGGCGCGCGCAACGCGGCGATCCTCGCGGCGCGCATCCTGGGCGCATGATCGACCGCTACACGCGCGAGGAGCTCGGCCGCCTGTGGACCGACGAGGCGCGGATGGAGGCGTGGCGCAAGGTCGAGGTGGCCGCGTGCGAGGAGCTGACCGACGGTCCCAGCGAGCAGGATCTCGCCGCGATCCGCGCTGCCACCTTCACCGTCGAGGCGGTGCGCGAGCGCGAGCGCGTCACCGACCACGACGTCGCGGCGTTCGTCGACGTGCTCGCCGCGTCCGCCGGTCCGGCTGGGCGCTGGATCCACTTCGGGCTGACCTCGTCCGACGTGCTCGACACGGCGCTCGCACTGCAACTGCGCGCCGCCGGAGAGGTCGTCGTAGCGGGCGCACGCGAGTTTGCGCTGGCGCTCGCCGAGCGTGCCCGCGAGCAGCGCGACACGCTCTGTGTCGGGCGCACGCACGGAGTCCACGCCGAGCCGACCACGTTCGGAGTGAAGCTCGCCGGCTTCGCTCTCGAAGCGCACCGCAACGCCGACCGCTTGGAGCGCGCGTTCGCGCAGGCCAGCGTCGGCGCGCTGTCAGGCGCCGTTGGCACGTACGCGTCCAACGGTCCCGAGTTCGAGGCGCGCGTGCTCGGGCGACTCGGGCTCGAGCGCGAGCCGGTGTCGACGCAGGTGGTCGCCCGCGACCGTCACGCCGAGCTGCTCCAGTCGATCGCGCTCGCCGGCGCCGGATTGGAGCGGCTGGCGACCGAGATCCGTCACCTTCAGCGGACCGAGGTGCGCGAGGTGGAGGAGCCGTTTCGCCCCGGGCAGAAGGGGTCCAGCGCGATGCCGCACAAGCGCAACCCGATCGCCTCCGAGCGTATCTGCGGCCTCGCTCGCATACTGCGGGGCAACGCGCAGGTGGGGCTCGAGAACGTTGCGCTCTGGCACGAGCGTGACATCTCGCACTCCTCGGCCGAGCGCATCGTGCTGCCGGACTCGACGATCGCGCTCGACTATGCCCAGCAGCTGGCGATCCGCCTGGTCCGCGGGCTCGTGATCCACGCCGATCGGATGCGCGCCAACCTCGAGCTGACGTGCGGCGCGCTGTTCTCCCAACGCGTGCTGCTGGCGCTCGTCGAGGGCGGGATGGAGCGCGACGAGGCCTACGGCATCGTCCAGCGCGCGGCGCAGCGGGCATGGGATGAGCAGCTGCCGCTGCGCGAGCTGCTCCAAACCGAGCCGGCCGCCGCCGGACTCGATCTCGACGCGATCTTCGACTACGGGCACTACACGCGCCACGTCGGCGAGATCATCGGCCGGCTGGAAGAGATCACCTGACCAGCGTGGGGTCGGCGAACGTGGAGCTCGTGCGGTCGATCTATGCGGCTTGGGAGCGCGGCGACTTCAGCTCGGCCGAATGGGCGCACCCCGAGATCGAGTTCGTGGTCGCCGACGGGCCCTCACCGGGAAGCTGGACGGGCCTGGCCGCGATGGCAGGGAGCATGCGGGAACTCCTGAGCACCTCGAAGGAGTACCGCACTGAGGGGGACGAGTACCGCGAGCTGGACGGCGAGCGTGTCCTCGTGCTCACCCACCGCAGCGGGCGCGGCAAGGCGAGCGGACTGGAGCTCGGGCAGATGCGGTCGAAGGGAGCGAGCCTGTTCCACGTCCGCGGCGGCAAGGTGACAAGGCTCGTCGCCTACTTGGACCGCGAGCGTGCACTCGCGGATCTCGGCCTCGCCCCGGAGGCTGGCCCGGGCCCATAGTTCGCTGCCGCCTTGGTGGGAAGGCTAATCGCCGAGGCTGGCGGCCCGCCCGGATTTTCCGTGCACGTCGAAGGCGTCGGGCGGCAGGCCCGCCTCGGCGAGCGCCCAGGCCACCTGACCCGGCTCGCGCGCAGGGCGACCCTCGAGGCGCAGCATCCGCCCGTCGCGAATGCGGCACAACCAGACCGTCGGCTCCTCGACCTCTACGCCGCTGCCACGTCCGCGTGCGTGCAGGGTCCCGAGCACGACAACGAACTCGCCGTTCTCGAGCATCTCCGACGGCTCGGCCTGCAAGCTCTCCCACGTCTCGGCGCTCACGCGCAAGAAGCTCTCGAGCCCCTCCAAGCCGCGAAACTCGGTGCCCTCGTGCCCCCCGGTGATGTGCGGAGCGAACTCGAACTCGGGATCGATCAGCTCGAGCGCTGCTTCCGGGTCGCCCGTGGCTGGGGTTGCGAATGCGAACCAGCGCCTGACCGTCTCAAGGTTCCCATGCGCCATCAACACGAAGTATCCCCCGTCGCCCTGTCAGCCGAGGCGTACAGTCAGCCGCTGGTGCGCGCGCTCTTTACGACGATCCCGGCGTTCGGTCACTTCTCGCCGTTGGTGCCGCTGGCTGCGGCGATGCAGGATGCTGGGCATGAGGTTGCGGTCGCGACGGCGGAGTCGTTTGGGGGCAGCGTGTCGCGCGCAGGGTTGGAGTTCATCCCCGCGGGGGTCGACATGGCCGAGGCCATGTCGACCCTGCGAGATCTGCATCCCGAGTACGCGACCCTCTCGCCAGAGGAGCTAAGCCGGAGGGTCGTGCCGGACTTCTTCGTCGGGGTGTACGCACCGGCGTTTCTTGCGGACGCGTCGCGGCTGCTGTCGTGGCGCCCGGACGTCGTCGTTCGCGAGGAAGGAGAGTTCGCTGGTCCGGCTGTGGCTGCGCTCGCCAACGTGCCGTGCGTCGATCACGGCTGGGGCGGCCCGCGCCGGCCGCGCGAGCTCGTCGACGCCGCAGCTCGCGCACTCGAGCCGGTGTTCAAGAGCGTCGGCTTGGATCCGCTGCCGTCAGGAGGCGCGTACCAGTGGCTGTATTTGGAGCCTTGTCCGCCGTCCCTGCAGCCGGCCGACGCCGATGAAGTGCCGGGCGCGCGCCCAATCCGACCGTGCTCGCCTCCGTCGCGGTCGGCCCAGGGCACGCCGGAGTGGCTTGACCGCTTGGGCGATCGGGTGGTGTACATCACGCTCGGGACCGTTCCGTTCTTCACCGCGGACATCGAATTCTTCCGTGCAGCGATCGCAGCGGCTCGTGACGAAGCCGCCGAGGTCGTGGTGACCGTGGGGCCGGCCGGTGACCCCTCCGTGCTCGACCCGCAGCCGGAGAACGTGCACGTCGAGCGGTACTTGCCTCAGGCCGAAGTCCTCCCGCACTGCGCCGTCGTCGTCAGTAACGGCGGGTCTGGCTCGACGCTGGGCGCGCTATCAGCGGGGGTCCCGCTGATGATCATCCCCAGCTCTTCGCCGAGCCAGCTTCGAAATGCACGCGCCGTCGCCGCCACGGGGATCGGACGAACGCTCGACCGGGCGGACGTGACCGTCGACCGCCTGGGCGCGGAGCTGCACGCGCTCCTTCACGACAGCTCGTATCGAGTGGCGGCCGAGCGCGTCGCAGCGGAGATTGCCACGATGCCTCCGCCCGAGGAAGTCGTCGGCCTAATCGAATCCCTCACGGAGCCGGCCGGCCAATGACGCAGCGCTCGCGCTAGTAGCTCCGTGCTACGGCAGCTCGCCGCGCGCCGCCAGGGTGGCGAGATGATCGTGGAAGCCGATTCCCTCGCTCGACGGGGTGCCCGCGTCGTCGGCGATCATCGTCGGCAGGCCGATCTGGCACGGCGGCGTGTCGGCCGCGTACCAGCCGAATGCGAGGTAGGAGACACCGCGGGCGTCGGCCCACTCCTGGTAGGCGTCCATGCGGTCGTGGGCGCAGTCGAACTGCCCGAACTCGGTCGTCACCACCGGCACCTGCGAAGCGATCGGCGCGATCACCTGATCCCAGCAGGCCACGGTGGTGCAGCCGGCCTGGTCGTTCGCGTTTTCGGTGTACCAGTGAAAGCTGGCTCCCAGCTGACCGAGCGGGTCGACCGGCCGAAACTCGAGCCAGCGGCTGAGGTCGTCGCTGTAGGCGAGCCCCGGAGCGAGCAGCGGCTGCGTCGCGCCGGCCGAGCGAATCTGGTTCACCAGCGATTGCATGCCGGCCGCGGCGTAGGCGCCGGCGGGCCGCCGGAACGTGGGGCAGTCCTTCGCCGAGCAGCCGCGCGTGTTGGCGTCGGGCGCGTTGCAGTCGGTGCAGCCGTTCGGCAGTCGGCAACCGTCGCGCAGGCATTCCCAGGTCACTTGGCCCTTCTGATCGAACGGCTCGTTGAAGACCTCGAAGATCATCGCGCGGTCGTCGCGAAACGTCTCCACGAGCGAGCGCCAGACCGCCGGCGAATGGCTCGCGTCCGGCAGCGGCCATTGCGCGAAGGCGACCGTGCGCCCCGGCGCGGTGACGTGAAGGTCGACGATCGTGATCATTCCGGCCGCGTGCAGGCGACCGATGAAGTCCGTGATCGTTGTGCGATAGCGCGCAGCCAGGCGCGCCCCCGCCCCGCTCGCGCCTCGGCCCCGCTCCACCCTTATGCGATTCGCGAGGTTGCGCACCGGGTTGATGCCCAGCCAGCAGTCCTCGTTGATCGACACGCGAACCGTGTTGATGTGCCAGCTCGCGATCGCGGCGATCGTCGCATCGTCGAAAGGACCGTAGAAGACGCTGTGGCTGGCGACGCGGTGCGGCTCGCCATAGGTGGGCGCGGTGCAGGCCTCGGCGGAGCCGATGCCCGCCGATGTACCGATCAGCCGCAGCGTGCGGCCGGCGCCGTCGACGAAGTGGTTGCCCGCGATCTGCACCTGCGGTGGCGCCGCGGCGTGCGCGCCGCACGCCCCCGTCCCGAGCGCCGCCAGCAGCGCGATCAAGCAGAAGATTTGTCGGGGTCGGCTCAACGCGGCGCAACAATAACGCGCCCAGGCCATTGCGCCCGGGTCCACGCCGGACCCGTTGCTGGTACACCCGTCCTCAGGTTCTGCTGGTTTCGGCGGCGCCTGGACGCGCCTGACGGCGGCCACGGGAATCGCCGATGCTTGGGCATCGACTCATCCCGTGTCCACCGCCATCCACGCCCAGTCGACTCGCCGATTCCCACCAGAACCCTCGGCCAGATGTACTAGCATCGAGAGAGTGCCCGCCGTAGCCGACCTGCCGCTGATCGCGTCCGGCAAGGTCCGCGAGATGTACGACCTCGGGGATCGGATCCTGATGGTCGCCTCGGACCGGGTTTCGACCTACGACGTCGTGCACCCCACGCCGATCCCCGGTAAGGGCGCTGTGCTCACCGCCATTTCAGCGTTTTGGTTCGAACGGCTGGCTGCGATCGTCGAAAACCACCTGATCTCCGCCACCGAAGCGGTGCCCGAAGATGTGCGCGGCCGAGCGCTTGCGGTGCGCAAGCTGCGCATGCTGCCCGTCGAGTGTGTCGTCCGCGGCTATCTCAGCGGCTCGGGATGGGTCGACTACCAGGCCCACGGGAGCGTCAGTGGAATCGCCCTCCCGCCGGGCCTGCGGGAGTCGGAGCGGCTGCCGGCGACGATCTACACGCCTTCGACGAAAGCCGACGAGGGCCATGACGAGGCGATCGACTTCGAGGCGACGGTGCGACTGCTGGGCGACGCGGCGCTCGCCGAGCGGCTGCGCGACGTGTCGTGCGCACTCTACGAGGCCGGAGCCGAGCACGCCAGCGCGCGCGGCATCATCCTCGCGGACACCAAGTTCGAGTTCGGGCTCGATGACGACCGGACCCTCACTCTCGCCGACGAGGTCCTGACGCCTGATTCCTCGCGCTACTGGCCGGCCGACGAGTACGAGGTGGGTCGGCCGCAGCCGTCGTTCGACAAGCAGTTCGTGCGCGACTGGGCGGCCGGCACCGGCTGGGACAAGACCCCGCCCGCGCCGGCGATCCCGGACGAGATCGTTGC
Organism: Solirubrobacteraceae bacterium; assembly: GCA_035543355.1. Lineage (GTDB taxonomy): Bacteria > Actinomycetota > Thermoleophilia > Solirubrobacterales > Solirubrobacteraceae > DASZZG01. The sequence continues at coordinate 9,447 of DASZZG010000239.1, forward strand.
TGCCACGCGGGCGAAGTACGAGCAGGCCTACGAGCGGATCGCCGAGCAGCCGCTGAGCGCCTGGCTTGAGCGAGTCCGGGGCCGGACATGAGGGCGCGGGTGCTGGTGCGGCCCAAGGCGGGGATCCTTGATCCGCAGGGCGAGGCGGTGCAGCGCGCCCTGCCCGCGCTGGGCTTCGAAGGCGTCTCCAACGTGCGCATCGGGCGCCTGATCGAGCTCGACGTCGAGGACTCGGGACAGCTCGCGCAGATGTGCGAGCAGCTGCTGGCCAACACGCTGATCGAGGATTACGAGGTCCTTTACGACGGCGACGGCGCGTGAAGTTCGGCATCGTCCGCTTCCCGGGCTCCTGCGACGAGGTCGACGCGCAGCTCGCGGCACAGCGAGTCGGTGACGCGGAGTTGCTGTGGCATGCCGACGCCGACCTGCACGGCGTGGATGCGGTGATCGTTCCAGGAGGCTTCTCCTACGGCGACTACCTGCGCGCGGGCGCGATCGCTCGCTTCGCCCCGGTGATGGAGGAGGTGATCCGCTTCGCCGTCGAGGGCGGCCCCGTGCTCGGCATCTGCAACGGCTTTCAGGTGCTCTGCGAGGCCGGGCTGCTTCCGGGAGCGCTGCTGGACAACCTGTCGCTGCGCTTCGTCTGCCGCCAGGTCGACGTCGACGTGGTCAACGCCACGATCCCTTTCACGCGCGCGTGCGACCCTGGCCAGCGGCTGTCGCTGCCGGTCAAGCACATGACCGGCCGCTACTACGCGCCAGAAGGCATACTCGATCAACTCGAGGCAGATGGCCAGATCATCCTGCGCTACGCCCCGGATCACAACCCCAACGGCTCAGCGCGCGACATCGCCGGCGTCTCGAACGCTGCCGGCAACGTCTTCGGCCTGATGCCCCATCCCGAGCACGCGGTCGACCCCCTCACCGTCTCCACCGACGGCCTGAGTTTCTTCAGCTCAATCGCCGAACACAGTGCCTTCGTCTAGCTGCTCGACCGGCGGAGCGAGGGTGACCGCTTCGCGGCTTCGCCGCTTCGCTCAGGG
>DASZZG010000240.1:0-3229 GCA_035543355.1 Solirubrobacteraceae bacterium
AGCGTCGCCGCCTGCTCGCAAACGCGCGCCAGCACGTCCTCGCGCAGCGCGCCGGAGTCGTCGGCGACGATGCTCGAGCCGAGTTTGATCACGTAGCGGGCCATCGGGACTGCTGAGCTTAGGGGCTGCCGTATCAGTCGAGTTCGAACGGGAGGCCGGCGATCTCCACGTCGTCGCCGGGCTCGAAGCCCTTCGCCTCGAGCGCGCGGATGACGCCCAGCGACCGCAGGCGGCCTTCGATGTGGGCAAGCGCCTCGTCGTTGGCCAGGTCGTGGCGCGCCAGCAGGCGCTCGACGCTCGCGCCGCTTACACGGAACGACGAGTCGCCCACGCGCTCGACGGTGAAATCGCGGCCGCTGCCAGGCCGGAACACGCGGTGCTCGGCGAGCGCGCCGTCGGCGCTGTCCGCGACCCGCGGCGTGGCTTCGCGCGGAGGGACCCGGCGCAGCAGCTCGCGTCCAAGCTCCGCGACGCCGGCGCCGGTCGCGCTTGAGCTAAGCAGCACGGGAATCTCCGGCAGACGTCGCGACCATTCCGCGGCCGCCTCGATGCCCGCCTGTTCGGTCACGAGGTCGGCCTTTGATAGGACAAGGACGCGCGGCAGCGCTGCGAGCTGGGGGTCGTGGCGCTCGAGCTCTCCCTCGACGGTGGTGAAGTTGCCTATCGGGTCGGACCCGTCGAGCGGGACGAGCTCGACCACGTGCACGATCAGCCGCGTGCGCTCGATGTGGGCGAGGAACTCGTGTCCGAGGCCGGCCCCGTCACTTGCGCCCTCGATCAGGCCGGGGATATCGGCGAGAATCAGGTCCGAATCCTCTCCCTGGAGCGCGCCCAGGACGGGCTCGATGGTGGTGAACGGGTAGTCGGCGACCTTCGGGGACGCCCGCGTGAGCCGCGCCAGCAGCGATGACTTCCCCGCGTTCGGCAGGCCGACGAGCCCGACGTCGGCGAGCAGCTTGAGCGACAGCTCGACCCACCCCTCCTCGCCGGGGAGTCCGAGCTCGCCGAACCGCGGTGTCTGCCGGGTGGGCGAGGCGAAGCGCTTGTTTCCTCGCCCTCCCGCACCGCCGCGCGCCACAACCGCGCGCTGGCCGGGAGCAATCAGGTCGAAGCGGGCGCCGTCGAGGCCGACCACACGCGTCCCGGGGGCCACGCGGACCTCGAGCTGAGAGCCGTCGGCGCCGCTGCGCCGCGCGCCCTCTCCGTGGCGACCACGCTCGGCCTGCAGCCGCGAGCGGCGGCGAAAGGCGCGGAGGTCGCGCAGGCTGTCATCGCAGACGAACACGACGTCGCCGCCGTGACCGCCGTCGCCGCCGTCGGGACCACCTTTGGGGACGTGGGCTTCGCGGCGAAAGGAGATGCACCCATCGCCGCCTGCCCCCGCGCGGACATACACCTTGGCTTTATCGTGCAGCACCGCTCGATGGTCGCACGAACGCATGTGTGGCCGTCCGAGTGGCATCGATAGACGCAACCAATCATCTAGAGGAGGGACGAGCGGATGCCCGACGAACCCGTCTTCCTGATCACGGGCGCCTCCAGCGGAATCGGCGCCGCCACCGCACGCCATGCCGCAGACGCCGGCTATCGACTGGTGCTCGCCGCCCGCTCCCAGGACAAGCTCGAGGGCCTCGCCGCGGAGCTCGGCGGACCGGAGCGCGCGCTTGCCGTGCGCTGCGACGTCACCGAGGCCGCCGATCAGGAGGCGGCGGTGAAGACCGCGCTGGAGCGCTTCGGCCGCCTGGACGTCGCCTTTGCCAACGCGGGCTTTGGCGCGAAGCGCGGCTTCACCGAAGAGACGCCCGAGCAGTGGCGCGCGATGGTGCTCACCAACGTGCTCGGCGCCGCTCTTACGATCCGCGCGACGATCGGCTCGCTGCGCGAATCGCGCGGGCACCTGCTGCTGACGGGATCGGTCGCCGGCCGCCGCGCCTTGCCGGGCTCGCTCTATTCGTGCACCAAGTGGGCCGTCACGGCGATGGGCGAGGCCGCCCGCCTGGAGCTCAACGGCTCGGGCGTCCGCGTGTCGCTGATCGAGCCGGGCATGGTGGACACCCCGTTCTTCGATCAGCAGCCGAGCCAGGCGCTCGAGCCCGACGACATCGCGCGCGCGGTGATCTACGCGATCTCCCAGCCGCCGCACGTCGACGTCAACGAGATCCTCGTCCGACCAGTCGCCCAGGACGGATGAGGGCGTTCCTCGCGCGCCTGCCGCGGCGCGTCGATGCGTTCGCCGCCCGGCTGTCGGAGCGGCTGGAAGCGCTTGCCACGCGCCGCAATGGGCTGTTGCTGCTCGCGGCGGGCGTCGTCGTGGCGTGCATCGTCTTCTACGCATACCCGAGCTATCCCAACTACGACTCCTACTTCCTGCTGCTGTGGGGCCACGACGTGGCGAGCGGGCATCTGCCCCACTACCAGGTCTTCTACTCGCCGACCCCGCACCCCCTCGCGATCGCGCTGACCGCGCTGCTGTCGCCGTTCGGCGACTCCGCGGACCGCGTCCTCGTCGCGCTTTCGTTCGCCTCGCTGCTGGCACTGATGGCGGCCGTGTTCCGGATGACGCAGCTGCTGTTCGGCACGTTGGTCGCGCTGATCGCGGTTGTCCTGCTGCTGACGCGCACCGACCTCCAGCTGCTGACGTTCCGCGCGCTCGTCGACATCCCGTTCATCGCGCTCGTCTTCTCGGCCGGAGCGCTCGAGCTCGCGCGGCCGCGACGCGGCTGGCCGGTGCTCGCGCTGCTGACGCTTGCCGGACTGCTGCGCCCCGAGGCATGGCCGCTGTCCGCGGCCTACGTGCTCTGGCTGGCGCCCGCGGTCTCGCGGCGCCAGCTCCTGGCGTACGCCGCGCTGGCCATCTCGGCGCCGCTGCTGTGGGCGCTCACCGATTGGATCGTCACAGGAGACGCGCTCTACTCGCTGACGTCGACGCGCCGCGCTGGAAAAGTGCTCCACCGTGCGACGGGCCTCGGGCAAGCTTTCAGGCGGCTGCCGAGAGCTCTCGGCGGGAACGAGCCGCTTGTCAACTTCGTCATCGGTGGATTGGGCGCGCTGCTCGGCGTCTGGCTGCTGCGCCGCCGCGCCTGGCTCCCGCTGGCGCTCGGCGGGATCGGTGTCGCCTTCTATTTCGGCCTCGCGCTCGCGGCGCTGCCGTTGAACGCGCGCTACCTGGCCGCATCCTCGGTACTGGCCTCTGTCGGGCTCGCAGTGGCGCTCGCCGGGTGGACCCGCG
>DASZZG010000241.1:0-14127 GCA_035543355.1 Solirubrobacteraceae bacterium
CAGAAACATTCCACCCGAAAGGGCGGACGCAGATGACCGCCATGCGGCGTCCTCGGTCGGGGCAATGGCGCTGCCATTGCGCCCTCCCTGCGTCCTTGCCTGGCGGCCACTGCGCCTCGCCCTTTCCGGCGCAACGTTCCCGGGACGACCCACTAGCACGCACGAGTCTCCTGACCCGGCGGCGCTACTTCTTCGTCGTTACCGCGTTTGGGGGAGGGTCCGCAACGATCGAAGGAGCCCGCCGATGATGAGACGTACCGCACTGATCGCCTCGCTCGCCGTCGCCATCGGCGCGGCCGCCGCGCCTCCTTTTGCCAGCGGCGCCAGCGTCAAGACCGTGCTGCAGGATTGCGCATCCCACAACGGGAAGCTCAAGGGCCACTACTCGCGCAAGCTCCTGCTGAAGGCCCAGAGCGAGATCGCCAACAATCCCAAGGCCAAGGACTACACGAACTGTTCGAGCGCGATCCGGATCGCGCTGCGCAAGGGACAGCGCCGCTGAGAACGGACGAAGTCTCGGCGTCCTATGCTGTGGCCGCCAATCCGCCAGCGGTCACAAGGAGAACGAATGGAAGCCCACGAGGCAATGGAGCGCTTCGAGCGCGCCGAGGAGATGTCAGAGGCGCGCGAGCGCTTCGCGCGCCACGCGGCCGTGCTGGTGGCAGTGCTCGCCGCGCTGCTGGCGATCGCCGCCCTGTCGGCGAACAAGGCCGACGAGGATGCGATCCTCAACCAGGCGCGTTCGACCGACAACTTCAACGAGCTCGAGGCCAACTCGCTCAAGAAGCACATCTCGGACACGGCCGCCGCGTCGCTGAAGATCGAGACCAAGGGCACGTCCAACGCTGGCGCCGCAAAGACGGCTGCGGGGGCGCTCGAAGCGAAGGTCGCCAGCAAGTATGCGCCGAACGAAGCGCGGCTCGAGCCGATTGCGCGCGGCTTTGCCAAGCGCAGCGAGCGCGACGAGCGCCACCACCGCACCTTCCAGTTCGCCGAGGCCGCGTTGCAGATCGGGATCGTGCTCGCCTCGGTCTCGATCATCGCGCGAGCGTCCTGGTTGCTGTTCGCGAGCGTAGGCATCGGGATCGCCGGGATGTTCTTCCTGGCCGACGGCTTCCTGCTGTTCTGGAGGCTGTGAGCCGCCGCGCGGCCTAGTGGCGGATAGTCACCGCGACAACGCGCGTGCCGGCGGCCACCAGCACGCGTCCCGCGCTCTCCGCGGGCGTCGTGAACTGCGCCACGGACCCGACTGAGGTCTTCGCGATCACGCTGCCGTCAGCGGCGGACAACGCGTAGAGCACGCCTCCGTCGAGGTCCAGAGTCCAGACCGCCCCGCCGGCGACGATCGGCGGTCCGGCGCGGAAGCCGGGGCCCTTCCAAGCCACCGAGAGCCGGTGCGAGCCCGTGCGCACGGCGACGATCCCATCGACGCAGGGGACGTAGACGTTGGCGCCGTCGCTTGCCGTGCCCCCGAAGGCGGCGCTGCAGATGTGGCGCGAGGCGAGCGGGTGGCGCTTGCCCAGGCGGCGAGCGTTGAGCAGGTAGCCGACGCCTTCCTTGCCGATCTGAAAGACGCGGTCGTTGGGCAGCAGCGCCGGGCCTACCGACCCGAGGTCGGTGTCGGAGCGGTTGAGCGAGGTCGTGTTGCTGGGCACGAAGTAGTCGCGCAGCTTCAGCGTCGGCGACAGCCTCAGAACGCTGTTGCCGTAGTCGAAGCGGGTGGTCGAGCTGCCATTGCCGGTGGTCACGAAGATGTTGCCCTGGCCGTCGACCGCCGGCCCGGAGGGTGCCCAGATACCGGCCTCACGGGCGCTGCGCACGCGATAGGAGAGCAGCCGCCCACCGCCGCCGTCCGCGGGAGCCGCGACGACATAGCCGTGGTAGGCGCCGCAGTCGCCGTAGAGCCCGCCAAACGGCACGTACACGCGCCCCTGCGACAGCGCGAGCGCTCCGCGCTGCTGCTGGACGCGGGGATCGGAACCGGGTGCATCGACCGCACGCTGAAAGCGCACGCTCCCGTTGGTGAGATCGAGCGCGAAGAGCACGTGGCGAGCCGGCGCGACGAAGGCGACGGCGTAGACGGTCCCGCCGGCTGGGTCGATCACGGGTGTGCTGGTGATGCCCGACGGATCGATGTTCCCGCACGGCAGCGACCCACCGCTGACCGGCGCGCCCAACTGCTGGCGCCAGGAAACCTTGCCCGTCGTGGGGTCCAGCGCGTAGACGCTGTTGCCCTCGGTCGCGACGATCACCGTGTTGCCGGCGACGACCGGCGATGCGTAGATCTTTCCGTCGAGGTCCTGCGACCGCCATTCCTCCCCGGCGCCGGTCGTCTGCGGCACCGATTGATCAAAGCCTGTGCGCAGTGGGTCGCGGTGATAGGTCGGCCAATCGACGGAGTCCGCGGCCTTGGCCCTGGGCTTCGCCGCTGCGGCGCCAGGCGCCGGTGCGGTCGCCGTCGTCGCGCGGGGAGCTGGACCCGACACTCCGCTCGAGGAGGCGCATGCCGTCGTGGTGAGGGCCAGCGCAGCCGCGAGGGTGAGCGTCAGGGCACGCATCGAAGGGCAGGTTAGTGAGGACGCGACCGGGCGGGCTTCGTGACGCGGCTCGTCGGCGTGATGCGGGGAGGTCGCGTGAACAGCGCAACCAGCGGCGGGCTGCAGTCACAAGCGGCCCCGGCGAGCGCCGGCAGGCCGAATGTCTGCTCGATCGTGCGCAGCACCGAGTAGTGGTCAAACGGCGCCGCGCTGCGCGTGCCTGCCCTGACGTCTGGGCCGACGACGATCAGCGGCACGCGGCCCCCGGCGGCCATCCGGCAGCAACCCCGGTCCGAGCCTCCTTCATCCCATAGGAGGATCAGAAAGCCATGGGGCCCGATCGCCCGCGTCAGCGACGGGATCAGGCGCGCGAGGTAGCGGTCGCCGGTCTGCACCGAACAGTCGTGCATGTCGTTGCAGAGGTCTGGCGTGATCCAGGCGAACGAGGGAAGACGGCCGCCGCGCAGGTCCGCCGACAGCTCGCGCGCCGGGACGATCTTGCCGCAGCGAGCCGGATCGCCGGCGACGTCGTCGTAGTAGATGAACGGGTCGTGCTTCTTCGCGTAGCGGCCCGACTGCGCGCCGCGAAAGCAGCGCTGTGGCATCGCTTCCATGTAGGCCTTCCAGGTCACTCCGGCTGCCTCGAACTGGTCCACCAGGTTGGGCGCATTCAAGTGACAGGAAGTGCAGTCGGACGTTACCTCCCCCGTCGATCCGCCCACAAGGGCGAGGTAGTTGGGCAGCGAGGGATGCGTGACAGCGAACGCCTGCGTAGCCAGCGCCCCCCTGTTCGCCAGCGCGTTGATAAAGGGAGCGGTGTGCTTGCCGATCACGTCGCCGAACTCCTTGTTCTCCATCACGACGACGATCACGCGCGACGCTGCGGAGCGCGGCACCTGGCTCGGCGAGGGAAAGCCCGGTGGGTAGCGCGGCGTGCCCGACCCGCACCCCGCCACCAGAACGAGGCCAACGCCGGCGACGACGATCGCCCGAAGGTGGCGACCGCGCCGCTTCGTAGCGCGACGCGGCCAGCGCACGGCCGTCAGGCGACGGCGCGCTCGATGTCTACCCGGCGGAGCTTCTTGAGGCCGAGGCGCATGCGGCCTTTCACTGTCCCGGCGGGCAAGCACAGCATCGCGGCGATCTCGTTGTGGGTGCGATCTCCCCAGAAGGCAAGCTCGATCACGCGACGCTGCTCAACCGGTAGCTTCGTGAGCTCCAGGTGCAGCGCTTGCTGGGCATCGAGCCGGATCGTCCCGACCGCGGTGTCCATCCCCGACGCCAGCTCGGCGATCGATTCGTCGCTGCAGTTCTGGCCGTTGCGGGAGCGCTCGTGGCGCAGCGCGTCGATCGCGCGCGAGCGCACATGCATCAACACCCAGCTGCGCACAGCTCCCCGCTCAGGGTCGTACCGCGCCCGCCCGCGCCAAGCCGATATGAAGCCTTCCTGCACATAATCCTCAGCCTGCGCGCGGTTGTGGCAGATCCGGAAGGCAAGTGACATCGCGCCGACGCGGTGACGGACGAAGATCGGCTCAAACGCCCCGGCGACGCCCTGCTGGACTAGAAGCATCAGCTCCTTGTCCGACCTACCGGATGTCGCCACGTCCACCAGATTGTCCGATCTCGTCCGGCGCCACCAGGTGGGGCGCGTCCGAAACCGGCTCCTCTACCAATCGATCCTACCAGCGCGACCACAGCGCCGTGCGTATTTCACCCCACAAAGCTCGCGCGTATTCGGCGGATGGCGCGCGGGCGCCGGGCGGCCGCGTAGTCATCTTGCCGGCGTATGGGCACGGCTGACGGTCGTCTGGCTTGGGTTCGGGGTGCGCTACTGGTAGCCCGCGGCGTGCAGGTCGGCGAGCGTGATCATGAGCGTGCGCGGTGTCGCGGCGAGCGCCCGGAAGCCGAAGCGCTCGTAGAACGCTGCGGCCGTGTCGTCGACGGCGTGAACGACGACGGCTCTGACAGCGATCTGTTCGGCCGCCAAGCCGATGCGCCAGAGTGCATCGTTTAGCAAGGCGGCGCCGATCCCCTCGCCCTGGTGTTGGCGATCGACGGCCAGGCGGGCCAGTACGGCCACGGGAACTGGAAAGTGACGCGAGAGCCCTTTGCGTACTCGCTCGGTCGCGCTGCGGTGCTGAAGCTCCCCGGCGATCAGCGTGTAGTAGGCGCTGACGCGACGGCCGTCGCTTGTGGCGACGAAGGTGCGCGCGGCGTCGCGACGCTCGCTTTGGCCGGCGTAGCGGACCAGCCAGCGGTCAAGGACCGCGTTGCCGCAGTCAAACTCGGATGGATCGTGGCGAGAGGGATCGAAGCGCTCGGTGCCGGAGAAGCGCGCTCTCACGCCCTTGTCCGCAGCTCTCGCAGCCGCGCGACACTCGCCTCGTCGACACCCTCAAGCGCGTCGAGAAAGCGCGCTGCCTCTTCGTCTGACAGCGCGATCTGGCGCTGATCGGCGAGGACTTCGTGCGCGCGCGCACGAGCGGCGCGACGGAAGAAGTCGCTCAAGGTCTCCCCCACGGCAGACGCCGCTGCCGCGTCGAGCGCGCGCTCCTCGTCGTTGAGGCGCAGTTCTAACCGTTGGGTACGCACACCACTCAGTGTACGGACAGCGTACGGATTGTCCAGCGCACACGAGGCCCGCTGCGCCCCCAGATCAGCGTCGCGCCGTCGCCACGACGTAGCGGCTCGTAACGCGGAAGCCGTCCGGATCCTCGTTGGCGGCTTCGTAGATCGAGAGCATGCATTCGCGGAGCGCGTCCGCCTCGCCACGGGGCTCGAGGACAGCGCGGCCGGCAACCGCGAGCGGATGGTTGGCGGACTCCGCATCGAGGTAGTCGCGCGCCGATTTCGCCGTGAAGGCCAGCCGCTCCTCCTCCACCGCGACCTCGAAGCCGTACGGCGACAATAGCCCGGCGAGCGCGTCGCGATCGTGCCACGCGAACGGCGGCGGCCCCGCCGGGGCACCGACAGCCCGACGGACCGCCTCTTGCGCGACGCGCACGGCATCGGAGATCGCGCCTTCGGGCACCCACGCGCTCAGGACGATGCGCCCGGCGGGCGCGGTCACGCGCGCCATCTCGGCCGCCGCGTCGAGCGCGTCAGCGGCAAAGATCACCCCGAATACCGACAGCACCAGGTCGGCGTAGTCGTCCTCGAGCGGCAGCGCCGCCGCATCGCCCGGCGCGAACGTCGCATCGAGTCCCTGTGCGGCGGCATGCTCACGGGCGACCTCTAGAAGCCGCGGTGCCGGATCGACGCCCGTCGCGTGGCCGCCGCGCGCGGCGGCCAGCAGCGCCGCATTGCCGGTACCGCACCCCACATCCACAACGCGCTCGCCCTCCACGGGTGCAGCGCGGTCCACGACGATACGGGCGGCGGGCAACAACTGCGCGGCCGTGTCCTCGTATTTGCCGAGGCTCCAATCCAGCGCCCGCGACGGCTGCGGCGGCGAAGGTGTCATGTGCTGGTCCGTGGGCGTCGCATTCCGGGCCTCGTAGACCCACCTTTTACGGATCCTTTCCAAGCGGACGACGGGTCTCGAACCCGCGACCTCCAGCTTGGGAAGCTGGCGCTCTACCAACTGAGCTACGTCCGCGCGCGGGTCATTCTAGGACCGCGATGCCCCGGTGGCGGCGCTGCCGCCTGCCGGCGCCGGGGGCCGGGTCGATGCGTGCGCTCTAACCTTGGCGCCGTGAAACGCCACCTCGCCCCGGTCCTCGCGGCGCTGTTCGTCGCCGGGCTGATCGGGCTACTCGTCTATGGCGTCTCGACGCGCGGGACGAGCCACTCGATCGATGACGCGATCGCCCGCGGGCGGACGATCGCGGCGCCGGTGCGCGCGCTGCCGCTGCTGGGGTCGGGCGTGAAGACGCGGCGATCGCTCACCGACTACCGGGGAAGGGTCGTCGTGCTCAACTTCTGGGCCTCGTGGTGTGAGCCGTGCCGCACCGAGGAACCGCTGCTCGAGCGCACACAGCGTCAGATCGCGCCGCGCCGCGCCACCGTGCTGGGTGTGGACTTTCGCGACACCGAACCCGATGCGCATGCGTTCGTGCGCCGCTACGGCATCAGCTACCCGAGCCTGCGCGACACCGAGGGCAAGCTGGCGCACGACTACGGAACCGCGGCGCTGCCGGAGACTTTCGTGATCGATCGCCGCGGGCGGATCGTCGCCGCCCATCGCGGCCAGGTGGACCAGCGCTTCCTCGACACCTCGCTGAGCCGTGCGCTCGGCCCCCACACGTGATGCGTGCGCTTGCCGTCCTGCTCGCCCTGGCGCTCGCCGCGGGCTCGACCGGCGCCGCGAGCGCAGCGGCTGCCGCCAGGGCGCGCAGCTCGCTGCCGGAGATCGAGAAGGAGGTGATGTGCCCGGTATGCGGCACGTCGCTCAACATCGCCCAGTCGCCTCAGGCCGAACGCGAACGCGCATTCATCCGCTCGCTGATCGCGCGCGGCGAGACGAAGGCGCAGATCAAGCGCGCGCTGGTGGCGCAGTTCGGCCCGGCCGTGCTCGCGACCCCGCGCCACAGCGGCTTCAGCCTGAGCGCATATCTCGTCCCGATAGCCGCCGCGCTGGCGGGGCTGATCGGCGTCGGCGTGGCGGCGGTGCGCTGGCGACGCCGCGGCCTGGCCGCTGCGCAGGCGCCCGATCCGGCGCTCGAGGGAGGAGACCTGGACCCGGCCGACGCCCGGCGACTCGAGCGAGATCTCGCCGCGCACGACCTGTAGCAGCGCCGCCGACTACATCGCCCGCGGCGCCGAAACCCCGAGCAGGTCGAGCGCGCGCGCAATCGTGTCGCGCGCCGCGACCGAAAGCGACAGCCGGAACGATTCGAGCGCCGCAGGCTCCGGGTCGACGACGCGGCAGTCGCGATAGAAGGCTGTGAACTCCTGCGCCAGCTCGAGCACGTACGCGGCAACACGGTGTGGCGCGCGGCGCCCGGCCGCCTCCTCGACCTCGGCCGGAAACGCCAGCAGGCGCTGGACCAACGCCCGCTCGGACGGATGCAGCGGCTCGGCTCCCGCCCATCCGCCGGCGGCCTCCGCGCGCGCCACCTTCACACGATCGTCGCCCGCGCGCTCGAGCACCGAACAGATGCGAGCGTGGGCGTACTGAACGTAGTAGACGGGGTTCTCGTTCGACTGGTCCCGGGCGAGGTCGAGGTCGAGGTCGACCGTCGTATCGTGCGAGCGCTGAAGCATGAAGAAGCGCGCCGCGTCGACGCCGATCTCGGCGACCAGCTCGTCGAGCGTGACGAAGTCGCCGCGGCGCTTGGACATCGACGCCCGCTCGCCTCGCTCGATCACGTTCACGAACTGCATGATCAGCACCTCGAGCGCCTCGGGCCGGCTGCCGAGCGCCTGCCAGGCCGCCTTTATCCGGCCGACGTAGCCGTGATGGTCGGCCCCCCAGATGTTGATCGCGCGGTCGAACCCGCGCGCGCGCTTGTCGAGGTGGTACGCGATGTCGGCCGCGAAATAGGTGTACTCGCCGTCGGAGCGCCGCAGCACGCGATTCTTGTCGTCACCACGAGCGCTCGTGCGCAACCACAACGCGCCCTCCGACTCGTAGAGCTCCCCTGAGGCCTCCAGCTCGCGCAAAGCGCGCGCCACCGGGCTCGGCGACCCGTCTTGGAGCGAGCGTTCGGAGAACCAGCGATCGAAATCGACGCGAAAGGCGTGCAGCGAACGTTCGATCCGCTCGAGCATCAGCTCCACTCCGCGGCCGGCGAGCGCATCCGGATCGGCGTCGCTCGGGGAAGCCTCCGGGATCTGCTCGGCGAGCTCGCGCACGTAATCGCCCTGGTAGCCGCCCTCGGGCGGTTCCTCACCGCGTGCGCGCGCCGCAATCGACTCGCCGAGGCGCCTGACCTGTGAGCCGAAGTCGTTGACGTAGTACTCGCGCTCGACGCTGTCGCCGCGAAATTCGAGCAGCCGCGCCAGCGAGTCCCCGTACGCGGCGTGGCGCCCTCCCGCGGCCGTCAACGGCCCGGTCGGATTCGCCGAGACGAACTCGATCAGCACCCGCTCCGGCTGCGGCACCCCTCCCCCACCCCACTGCGCCGCTGCCGCGAGCACGTCCGCGAGCGCTTCGCGGTGCCAGCTGTCGGCGAGGAAGAGATTGAGGAAGCCGGGACCGGCAACCTCGGCGCGCGCCAAACCGCCGGCCAGGCGCTCGCGCAACTCGCCGGCCAGCCGCTCGGCGACGTCGCGCGGCGGCTCGCGCAGCACCGGCGCAAGCAGCATCGCGGCGTTCGTCGAGTAGTCACCGAACTCGGGCTTGCGGGAACGCTCCAGGGTCGGCGCCGACCCTGGCGCTGACGCGTCGTCGGCACGCAGCGCGCCGGCGGCGTCCTCGACGGCCGCGCGCAACCGCTCGATCGGGTTCACGCCGTCGCGGCGGCGTCTGGCTCGAACAGGCTCTCGAGCCGGTCCATCGTGCGCTCGGTCCCCATCGCGACGATCACGTCACCCGAACGAAGCACCGTCTCCCCGGGGGGCTGAGCGATGAACTCGCCATCGGCTCGTCGCAGCGCGACGATGAACGCTCCCCCGCGGACGTCGTTGACCGTCCGCCCATCCCCTTCGCACCCCGGGGTCACCTCGATCTCCTCCATTCGGTAGGACGGAGCGACGTCCACGACGCCCGAGACGTGCGGGTGCAGGGCGAGACGGGCCATCTCCGCGCCACTCGCCTTGTAGGGAGAGATCACGCGATCGGCGCCGGCGCGGCGCAGCTTCTTCTCGGAGTCCTCGACGCTCGCACGCGCGACGATCCTGATGTTGGGGCGCAGCTCGCGCGCGGTGAGTGTGATGAAGATGTTCTCCGCGTCGGAGTCGACGCAGGCGATCACGCCGCGCGCGCGGTCGATCCCCGCAGCGCGCAGCATCTCGTCGTCCGACGGCGAGCCCTCGAGGTAGCGCATGCCGACGCCGATCGCCAGCTCGCGGTTCTCGGGCGTGTGGTCGATCACGACGTAGCGGGCGCCGGCCGCGGTGAGGTCGCGCGCCACCTGCCGTCCGACACGGCCGAAGCCGCAGATGATGTGGTGGTCGGAGAGCGCGTCGATCATCTTCTGCTGGCGGCGCTCATCGAGCAGCCCGCTGAGGTGGCCGGCGACGAAGAACTCCGTCAGCGTCACCGCCGCGTAGAAGAGCGTACCGACGCCCAGCACGATCAATGCGACGAACGTCACCTCGCCGCCCGTGTCGCGGGGAGCGCCGATCGAGCCGACGGTCGCAACGGTGTCGAGCGCCCAGACGAACCCGTGCCAGACGGAGACGTTCTCGATCAGGGTGAAGGCCGTGGTGCCCGCAGCCAACAGCGCCAGGATCAGCGCAACCAGCCAGGCCATCCGCCGCATGAACGCCACCAGCTCGATCCTCGAGCGGGCGCGCTGGCTGCTGATCGCGCGGTGAGCCAGTCGATCGAATCGTTCGTCGAGCGTCATCCGCGGGTGCGGGGGCGTGGAATCAGGCATCTCAGTAGTGGTAGGGCTCGCCGGCGAGGATCTTGTGGGCGCGGTAGAGCTGCTCGAGCAGCACGACGCGCGCGAGCTGGTGCGGCAGCGTCATTTCGCTCACCGAGAGACGCTGTTGGGTGCTGTCGAGCTCGAGGCCATAGGGACCGCCGACCACGAAGCAGAGGTCCTGGGCGCTCTGGCGGCGTTGCTCGAGAAAGCGCGCGAAGGCCTCGGAGTCGCAGCGCACGCCGTCGCGGTGAAGCAACGAGACAAACGCACGCTCGGGGATCCGGCGCTGGACCTGCTCGTCCTCACGCACGTCGATCAACTCCAGTCGCGCGTGGCGCGCCAGCAGCCGCTGGTAGTGCTGGACGTCGTCGACGTACGGCGGCCGCAGGCGGCCAACGGCCAGGACGAGAATTCTCACCCTGCGATACTAGCCTCGGGATGAGCGAAGACGAGGCGCAGGAACGCCATATCAACATTCACTTCTCGCCCGAGATCATGGCGGGCGTCTACGCGAACTTCGCCAACGTCTCGCACTCCGACTACGAGTTCACGATCACCTTCGCGCGCGTCGACCACGAGGTCGAGGAGGAGGAGATCCCCGGCGTCGTCGTGTCACGCGTCAACCTGTCTCCCCGGTTCATGCGCGAGCTGATCGACGCGATGGAGGACAACTACTCGAAGTGGCGCACTCGCGAGGGAATCAAGAATCTGCCGGAATTCGGCGGCGAGGCGGAGCAGGGCGAGTAGCAAAGGCGACGGCCGCGCCGATGCGCTCGAGCGGGGCCGGGTGGCTTGCGAGCAGGGCGGTCAGCCAGCGCGGGGGATCCGGCTCGGCGACGTTGCGCACGACGATCCCGCGCATGAATGAGATGAACGGCTCCGCCGCGCCGGTCAGCTCGAGCGCGAAGGCGTCGGCCTGTCGCTCAGCGCTGCGCGAGAGCTGGTTGGCGATCGTCGCGCAGATCGCCCCAACCAGCCCGACCGAGAGCGCCGCCGCGGGCAGCACGGCCGGGGTGCCCGCCGCGCCCGGCGGCGCCAGCCGCTCGGTCAACCTGGCGACGGCGTACAGCGCGGGCGGCGCCACCAGCGCCGAGTAGGCCAGCCCGCGCACGACGTCGCGGCGACAAACGTGACTCAGCTCGTGCGCAACCACCAGCCGCAGCTCGTCGCGGCTGAAATCCCGCAGCAGGGTGTCGAAGAGCACTACGCGCTTGGTCCGGCCAAGGCCGGTGACATATGCGTTAGCGGCGGTCCCGCGACGCGATGCGTCGACCTCGTAGACCTCGCCGACCGAGACTCCCGCCGCCGCGGCCAGCTCGAGCACATCGGCTCGAACCGGGCCCTCTACGAGCGGGGTGAAGCGATTGAACAGCGGATCGAGCACGATCGGCGACAACGCCATCATCACGGCGCCGGCTGCCGTCACGATCAGCGATCCCTCGAGCCACCAGCGCTCGCGGCGAGTGCGCATCAAGCCCACGAGAGTTGCCGCAGCGGCGCCTGAGAACAGGCCGCCGATCGCCTGCGACTTGACCAGGTCCAACGCCCACTGCTCCCATGACTGCGTCACCAGGCCGACGCGAATCGCGCGCCGGCGGGCGATCGCGCCGAGCGGCAGCGTCGCCAGATCGAGCGCGCCGGCGAGCGCCGCCCCGCCACAAGCGGCGCCCGCGACCGGCCCCCACCGGCCGGCGCCCGGGAAGGTCGGCGGGCGGCGCGCCAACACCCCCAGCGCGACCAGCTGCAGTCCGGCCTGGGCCCCGGCAAGCGCCCTCTGGGGCCGGCGGAAGGCGCGCGCGCGATCGATCTCCTCGGCGCTGAAGTACGATTTCGCCTCCACCGGGGCCGGCACGATCAGTGCGCCGCGCGGACGCAGCAGCACGACGGCGGCCTCCGCCGCCGCGACGGCGCCGCCGAGCGCCAGCGCCAGGCGCGAGGTTGGTCGCATACGCCCTGACTGTAGATCCCAGTGGGCCACAAGCCAATGCGCGTCGCTGTCCTGTCCGACATCCACGGCAACCGGCCAGCCTTCGAGGCGGTCCTCGGCGCGATCGCGGCCGAGAACGTCGAGACCCTTTGGTGCCTCGGCGATCTGGTCGGCTACGGCGCCGAGCCCGATCCCTGTGTCGCGCTGGCGCGAGAGCACTTCGAGTTGTGCCTCGTCGGCAATCACGACCTCGCCGTACGCGGCGATCTGCCGATCGAGGAGTTTTCGCGCGGCGCGGCGCTCGCGGTCGCTTGGACCAAGGAGCACATCTCGCCCGAGAACCTCGACTACCTCGGAGAGCTCGAGCCGCTGTGGCTCGACGAGCCCGGGATTGGCCTGTTCCACGCCTCGCCGCGCGACCCGATCTGGGAGTACGTGCTGTCGACGTTGCTGGCCGAACTGTGCCTCGACGAGCAGCGCCACCGCGTCTGCCTGATCGGACACTCCCACGTCGCGCTGTCGTTCGAGCGACCCGAGGGTGAGCCGGCCCGCGGCGAGGCCCGCGCCGCGGGGTCGTCGCTCGACCTCTCGAGCGGCGAATGGCTGATCAACCCGGGCTCCGTCGGCCAGCCACGCGACGGCGATCCCCGCGCCGCCTGGCTGTTGCTCGACACGCAGCGTTGGACGGCACAGTTTCATCGCACCGACTACGACATCGCGGCAGCGGCCGCCTCGATCCGCGCCGCCCGGCTGCCCGACTCACTGGCAGAGCGGCTCCAGTACGGGCAGTAGCATCCGGCCGCGATGACCACCGTGCTGAAAATCCTGCTCGTTGGTGCCCTCGGACTGTCCACTTCGCTGCTGGTCGCCTGCGGCGACCGCAGTCGCCTGATCCCCGGCGCGGACGCCAGCAGGATCACCAGCGCGATCGACAAGGTGCAGTCCGCGGTCGGCCTGCATCGCTGCAACTCCGCCATCAGAGCGGCCGACGCGGCCCAGAATCACATCTCCTCCCTGCCCGCAAAGGTCGACTCGCGCCTGCGCCGGGATCTCTCCGACGGCGTGTCGAAGCTCGCCAAGAGTGCGCAGCAAGAGTGCCGGCAGCAGACGACCCCGACGCAGACCACCACAACGCCGACGCAGCCGACGACCACGACGCCGACGACCACGACGCCGACGACCACGACGGACACGACCACGACGGACACGACCACTACGGACACGACCACGACGCCCCGTGGCAACGGCACCGGGGGCCGCGGCACGGGCGGCACCGGCCGCGGCAACCGCACCGGAGGATTCGGCGCCGGTGGCGGCGCCGGCAAGGGCGGCCAGTGATCGGCGCGCGCTCATGAACGTCGCCACGATCGCGGACCGCTACCAGCTCGAGGGCCGGCTCGGAGTGGGCGGCATGTCGACGGTCCACCAGGCGTTCGACGCCCGCCTGGAGCGCTGGGTCGCGATCAAGCCGCTCGCCGAGCACCTCGCCGAGGACGAGG
The DNA here is from genome assembly GCA_035543355.1 of Solirubrobacteraceae bacterium. Lineage (GTDB taxonomy): Bacteria > Actinomycetota > Thermoleophilia > Solirubrobacterales > Solirubrobacteraceae > DASZZG01. The sequence goes on from DASZZG010000241.1 coordinate 13,442, forward strand.
CCTTCGTCTCGCGTTTTCGGCGCGAGGCGCTCGCCGCGGCGCGACTGGTCCACCCGAACATCGTGCAGGTGTTCGACTTCGGCCTCGACGAAGCCACCGCCCGCCACTACATCGTGATGGAACTGGTCGACGGCCAATCCTGCGCCGAGATCCTGCGCGACCGCGGCCGCATCGGCGTCGAGGAGTCAATCGACATCGTCTCCCAGGCCTGTCGCGGCCTCGAGCACGCCCACCGCAACGGCGTCGTGCACCGCGACGTCAAGCCGGGCAACCTGATGCGCTCCACCGAGGGGCTCGTCAAGCTGGCCGACTTCGGCATCGCCAAGGCGTCAGAGCAATCCAGCATCACCCAGGTCGGATCGGTGCTGGGCACGGCCGCGTATCTGGCCCCTGAGCAGGCGCGCGGCGAGGAAGCGGGGCCTGCCGCGGACCTCTACGCGCTTGGCGTCGTGACCTATCAGCTGCTGTCGGGCCGCCTTCCATACGAGGCTTCGTCGCTGACCGAGCTGGCCGTCAAGCAGCAGACCGAGCCGCCCTTCCGCCTCGACGAGATCGACCCGGAGATCCCGGGCGGCCTGGCTTCGGCGGTCGAGCGCTCACTCGCGCTCGAGCCCGAGGGCCGCTTCGTCGACGCCGGCGCGATGTCCGAGGTGCTGCGGGCGGGGGCGGAAGGCCACGAGCCGACG